>JBFXEM010000041.1:0-9529 GCA_050180135.1 Solirubrobacterales bacterium
GCGACGCGGATGGCGCGGTTCCCCCGATGGCGTGGGTGTCTCTCCAAGAAATCCCAGAGGGAAAGGGGGTGATAGAGCCTGAGGTATTCGCACTGACGCAGGGCACTCTCGACGGCGTGGGCGTCGGAGACGGCGGCGAGGTCGAAGTTGGTGCGCGGGACGGTGGTGACCGGGATGCCGTCCTCGATCCCGACTTCATCCGGGCGCAGCAGCGCGCAGTGGCGATGGATCGAGCCGCGGGACCTGGTCTTGCAGGGCGAGGTGACGTGGATCGGGCCGCCGCTGTGCCCGCGGAAGCCCCAAAGGGCCGCCGCCGACCAGTGACTGAGGACGGCGTCGGGGCCGCAGGCGAGCACCGCCGCCATCCAGCGGGCGCGCTGCGTGAGCGCTCGGTGTCCGACCGCGTAGACGCCGGGATGGAGCCGATGCAGCCTCCCTCCCCGTACTCGCCTCCCAATCCCTCCAGCTTTCAGGCCAAGCTCTTCGAGCTGCGACCGCCCGATCACGCCGTGCTGGCGATCGGCTACCTCCGCTATCGCCAGGTCCAGCCCACGAGTCTGCTCCTGTGTCCGCATAGCGGACTCAAGAGCAGACTCGTCGCGGAGTCTCCCCCGCTCGTGACCTTCCGGGCTAAGGGCCGGGGGTGCGCTCGGAGACGGCTTCGGCGGTCGCCGCCTCGGCCTCGCGGGTGGCGGCGCCCTCGAGGGCGTTGGACAGCGCCCGCAGGTAGGCACGGGCGGAGGCCTCGATGATGTCGGTGGCCACACCCACCCCGGTCGCCAGGCGGCCGTCGGTGCGCAGGACGACGGTCACCTCGCCGAGAGCGTCGTCACCACCGGTCACCGAGTCGACCGTGTACTGACTCAGCTCGCTTTCGGTCCCGGTCGCCTGCTGGATCGCGCGGAAGATCGCGTCGATCGGGCCGTCGCCGCCGGACTCGCCGACGGCGACCTCGCCGGAGGGCATGGTCACCGCGACCTTCGCCGCGGGCTCGCGCTCGGAGCCGGCGCTGACCTCGAAGGAGTCCAGCTCGTGGGCGTCGGAGCGCTCGCGCATCTCGTCGGAGACGATCGCCTCCAGGTCCAGCGCGGTCACCTGCTTCTTGCGGTCGGCGACCTCCTTGAAGGCCTTGAAGGCCGAGTTGAGGGCGTTGCCCTCGACCTTGAAGCCCAGCTGCTCCAGTGCGTCTTTCAACGCGTGGCGGCCGGAGTGCTTGCCCAGCACGATCGAGTTCGACTCCAGCCCAACCTCGGTCGCGTCCATGATCTCGTAGGTGCTGCGCTCCTTCAGCACGCCGTCCTGGTGGATCCCGGACTCGTGCGCGAAGGCGTTGCGGCCGACGATCGCCTTGTTCGGCTGCACCGGGTAGCCGGTCAGGCGCGAGACCATGCGGCTGGTGCGGGCGATCTCACGGGTGTTGATGCCGGTCGTGAAGCCGTGCGCGTCCTCGCGCACCTTGATCAGCATCGCGATCTCCTCCAGCGAGCAGTTGCCGGCGCGCTCGCCGATCCCGTTGACGGCGCACTCGACCTGCCGCGCGCCGGCGCGGATGCCGGCGTAGGAGTTGGCGACGGCCAGACCCAGGTCGTCGTGGCAGTGGACCGACAGCTCCACCCCGTCCAGGCCCGGAACCAGCTCGTACAGCCGCGCCAGGTAGGCCGCGTACTCCTCCGGCGTCGTGTAGCCGACGGTGTCGGGGATGTTGACGACCGTGGCACCCTCGGCGACCGCGATCGCGACCACTTCGGCGGTGAACTCGACGTCGGCGCGGGTCGCGTCCATCGGCGAGAACTCGACGTCCTCGCAGTAGGCGCGAGCCATGGTGACGGCGGCGCGGGCCTGCCCTTTGACGTCCTCGCGGTCGGTCTTCAGCTGATGCTCGATGTGGATGTCGGAGGTCGAGATGAAGGTGTGGATGCGCGGCCGCGCCGCGTCCTTCACCGCTCCCCAGGCGGCGTCGATGTCGGCCTTGTGGGTGCGGGCGAGGCCGCAGACGACCGGGCCCTCGACCGTCTGGGCGATCTTCTGGACCGCCTCGAAGTCGCCGGGCGAGGTGATCGGGAAGCCGGCCTCGATCACGTCGACGCCGAGGCGGGCCAGCTGCTGGGCGATCTCGACCTTCTCGGCCGTGTTCAGCGAGATACCGGGCGACTGCTCGCCGTCTCGCAGGGTGGTGTCGAAGATGTGGACGCGGTTTACGTCGGTGTCGGTGGGTCCCATTGGACCGTCTCCTTCTCTAAGTGAATCGAATGGCCTCTATGTCTCTCGCGGCTATCGCGCCGCCCAGCGCTATTCCCCCCGAGGGGGGAGGAGAAGGAGAAGCGCGAGGTTGTGGGACCGCAAAGCCATTCGTCCAGGAGGGTAGCGCAAGCGCGGGATTCCGTTCGGCCCTTGCCTTACGCTGCCGCCATCGAAGCCCCGGCGCAACGCACCAACTGGCTCGCCCTCTTCGCGATGGGGATGGCGGTGGTGGTGATCGCCAACGACTTCTCCGCGATCAACGTCGCCCTTCCCACCATGGAGAAGGACTTCGACACGAACGTGAACACGATCCAGTGGGTGGTCAACGCCTACGCGCTGACCTTCGGGGTGATGATCGTCACCGGCGGCCGTCTCGCCGACATGTTCGGCCGCCGCAACGCCTTCTTCCTCGGCACCGCGATCTTCGCCTCGATGTCGGCGCTCGGCGGCGCCGCCCAGACCGAGGCCTGGCTGATCGCGACCAGGACCCTGATGGGAATCGGCGGGGCGCTGATGTGGCCGGCGATCCTCGGCATGACCTTCGAGATCCTGCCCGAAGAGAAGGCCGGCCTGGCCGGCGGGATCATCCTCGGCGCGGCCGGGCTCGGCAACGCGATCGGACCGCTGATCGGCGGCGTCCTCACCGACCTCTTGAGCTGGCGCTGGATCTTCTTCCTCAACGTCCCGATCGCGATCTTCGCCGTCACCGTCACCTACTTCCTGGTCCACGTGAAGGAGCCCGCCAGCGACGAGCGCAAGATCGACTACCCCGGGATCGCGGCGATCTCGGTCGGGCTGGTTTCGCTGCTGATCGCGCTCGACCAGGTCGACGACTGGGGTTGGAGCGATCCGAAGATCATCGGCCTGCTGGCGGTGGCGGTGATCGGGGTGGTCGCCTTCGTGCCGATCGAGCGCCGCGCCGGCCCCCACGCGCTGGTCCCGCGCGAGGTGATGGCCAACGAGAGCTTCCGCGCCTCCTGCTTTGCGATCCTCTTCATGTCGGCGACCTTCTTCGCGGCGCTGCTCTACCTGCCTCAGTTCATGGAGAAGCAGCTCGGCTACTCGCCCCTGGAGGCGGGCGTCGGGCTGCTGCCCTTCCTCGGCACCTTCGCCCTCGTCTCCTTCATCGCCGGGCCCCTCTACGAGCGGGTCGGCGCCAAGAAGCTGGCGGTGCTCGGAGCCGCCTGCATCACCGTGGCGCCGTTCCTGTTCTCGATCGTCGACTCGAGTTCCGGCTATGAGTCGCTGATCCTCGGCATGGTCGTGCTCGGGATCGGGGTCGGCAGCTTCTACCCGACCGCGACCACGGCCGGGGTCACCTCCGTCGACGACTCCCAGACCAGCCTCGCCGGCGGCATCGTCTACATGTTCCAGATCGCCGGTGGCTCGATCGGCCTGGGGCTGACCACCACCGTCTTCTCGGCCGCGGTCCCGCCCTTCGTCGACGGCGTCAGGGCGGCGTTCAGGCTCGACGCGTCGCTGTCGCTGGTCGGACTGGTGATCGCGCTGCTGTTTGTCGGCGGCCGCCTCTTCTCGCGCCGGCGGACCACCGAGGAACCCGCCTAGCCCAGCCCCACCCCGCCTCGGTCAGGACTTGACGATTTCGTTTTCGCCGCTGCCGCCGGAGTAGGTGTTGAGGCCCGAGCCGCCGAGCAAGCGGTCGTTTCCGGAGCCGCCGTAGATCATGTCGTCGCCGGAGCCGCCGAAGATCCAGTCGTCGCCGCCGCGCCCGTAGAGGATGTCGTCGCCGGGGCCACCGATCAGCTTGTCGGCAGCCGCGCCACCGAGCAGGCGGTCGTTGCCGGGCCCACCACGCAGGGTTACCGGGGCGGGAATCTTCGGCGAGACGTTTACGCTGTCGTCGCCGCCGCCGGCATTCACTTCGAAGCTGGCGATCGCCGCGGCTTCGCAGAGCAGGGCGTTTTCCTTGCCTTCGCGGTGGACGCAGATGCCGCTCGCGGCTTCCAGCGGGCCGAGCGAGTCGATCACGTAGGAACGGCCGTCGAGGCTGAGCTTGATCGAGATCACATTCGTCTCCGGGCCGCCGCTGAAGAGCAGGTTGAACCGTTCGGAGGCATGTGCCGGCGCGGCGGCCAGCGCCACCAGGAGGACGATCGCTATCGGCAGGAGCTTCTTCATCGCGAGGTGTGATTCGGCCCGGAGCGCCCGGACCCTCGCTATGGCAACAACACGACCTTGCCGACGTTGCGGCGCCGGGCGATGAACTCGTGTGCCTCGCCGGCCTGCTCGAAGCTGAAGGAGGCACCGACTACCGGCTCCAGGCGATCGGCCTCGAGATCGTCCATCAGCGGCTCGGTGAGGCGATCGAGGCTGCCCTCGCGGTCCCACCAGGACAGCATGTTGAGCCCGAACACGCCTTTGTTCTCGTTCATCATCGAGAGGCTCTTCCACCACGGCATCGTCGCCAGCGGCATCTTCGCCAGGCTCTTGAGGGTGGCGGGAATGTCGCGGGCGCCGCCGCTGGACGCCTCGGAGAGGCCGAACATGACCAGCCGGCCGCCCGGGCGCAGGAGGCGGTAGTCCTTGCGGAACGAGGTCGGACCGAGCGGGTCGATGATCAGGTCGACACCCTCGCCGCCGGTCAGGCGCAGCACCTCGTCCTCGAAGTCCTGACTGCGGTAGTCGATCGCGTGGGTGAGGCCCTGGGCGAGGATCGCCTCGTGCTTGGCGGCCGAGGCGGTGCCGAAGACCTCGGCGCCGGCGTTGCGGGCGAGCTGGATCGCGGAGATGCCGACGCCGCCGCCGGCGGAATGGATGAGGACGCGGTCGCCGGCCCGCATCCCGCCCATGATCGTCAGCGCCGCGTAGGCGGTGCCGTAGTTGACCGGGAAGGAGGCGCCCTGCTCGAAGCTGAGGTGGTCGGGCAGGGGCAGGGCGTTGCGCTCGGCGACGCAGACGAGCTCGGCCTGGCCGCCGAAACGGGTGCCGGCGACGACCCGGTCGCCGACCGCGTGGCCGCTCACCCCCTCCCCCAGGCTCTCGACCACGCCGGCGACCTCGTAGCCGAGCACGCACGGTGTCTTCGGCGCGTCGGGATAGAGGCCGACCCGGGCCAGCAGCTCGGCGAAGTTGATCCCGGCGGCGCGCACGGCGATCCGCATCTCCCCGGGGCCCGGGACAGGGTCGGGCCGCTCCCGCACCTGCAGGACCTCCGGACCCCCCGTCCTCGTAAGCACCACCGCCCGCATGGCCGTGCACACTAAACCCCTCGACCTTCTCTGACCAAGCAGATCAAGGACGCAGGGAGCGCCGTGTGCTCCGCACACGGGCGACCGAGGACGCAGAGCTGCGCCGGTCAGAGAAGGTCGACTGAGCGGCCGACGGCGAAGCCGTCGAGCGCAAGGATCTTCTCGAGCGCCTCGGAGCGCACGGGGGCGTCGGTGGTTAGCGCCATCACGGCGTTCTCGGTGCCGGCCTCGGCGCCGACCGCGGCGGAGACGATATTGACACCCTCCTCGCCGAACGCCGTCCCGACCCGGCCGATCATGCCCGGCTGGTCGGCGTAGCGGAAGACGGTGATGTGCTCGGCGAAGGGCAGGTAGAAGCTCTCCTTCCAGGCGGAGACGAGGTAGGGCTCGTTGCGGGGCCCGACGCTGGTGCCGGCGACCTCGACCTCGTTCTCCCCGGAGTGCAGGCGGACGGTGACCAGCTCGGTGAAGTCGTCGGCGCTGGCGTCCTTGGTCTCGATCAGCTCGATCCCGCGCTCCTCGGCCATCTGCGGCGCGTTGACGAGGTTGACCGGCTCCTCGGTGTTGCCGGAGAGGATGCCCGCCATCACAGCGATCCCGAGCAGGCGGGTGTCGTGGGTGGCGATGCGGCCGCGGAACTCGGCGGTGACGCGGTCGACCGAACCGTCCCCCAGCCCCTGCGCGAGCCGGCCCAGCTTTTCGCAGAGCGGCACGAACGGCGCCAGCGCTTCCATCGCCTCCGGCCGCACGGCGGCGATGTTGACCGCATTGGTGACGACGCCGCCGGTCAACGCCTCGGTCACCTGCTCAGCGGTGACGACCCCAGCGCGGTCCTGCGCCTCGGCGGTCGAGGCGCCGAGATGCGGAGTGACGACGACGTCGGGACGGGCGAAGATCGGGTGCTCGGTGAACGGCTCGGAGGGGAAGACGTCGAGCGCGGCGCCGGCCAGCTTGCCCGACTCCAAACCGGCGAGGAGATCGTCGAGGTCGACCAGCTCGCCGCGGGCGCAGTTGACGATGCGGGCGCCGTCCTTCATCCCGGCGATCGCCTCGGCGTCGATCAACCCGATCGTCTCCGGCGTCTTCGGCACGTGCAGGGTGACCAGGTCAGCCTTCGCGAGCAGATCCTCGACGCTCTCGGCGCCCTCGACGCCGAGCTCGCGGAAGCGCTCGGCGGAGACGAACTTGTCGAAGGCGACGACGTCCATCTCGAAGCCCTGGGCGCGCTTGGCGACGAGCTGGCCGATGCGGCCGAAGCCGATCACCCCGAGCGTCTTGCCGTAGAGCTCGGCGCCCTTGAACTTGGCCCGGTCCCAGCGGCCGGCGACCAGCGATTCGTGCGCCTGCGGGACGTTGCGGAAGAGCGCGAGCGCCAGCGCCAGGGTGTGCTCGGCGGCGGCGACGGAGTTCGACTCGGGCGCATTGGCGACGATGATGCCGCGGCGGGTCGCGGCTGGGATGTCGACGTTGTCGACGCCCGTGCCGGCGCGGCCGATCACCTTCAGGTTGGTGGCGAGATCGATCAGCTCCGGCGTCAGCTTCGTCGCCGAGCGGATCAGGATCGCGTCGTACTCGCCGATCCTCGCGCGCAGCTCCTCGTCGGACATCTCCAGCCCGAGGTCGACGTCGAACTTCGAGCGCAGCAGGTCGACGCCGGTGTCGGCGATCTTCTCCTTGACCAGGACCTTCATCGCGAGCTCACCCCCTCGACGTTCTCGACCACCCAGTCGATGCAGGCGGTGAGCGCGGCGACGTCGTCGGGCTCGACCGCCGGGAACATCCCGATCCGCAGCTGGTTGCGGCCGAGCTTGCGGTAGGGCTCGGTGTCGACGATGCCGTTGGCGCGCAGCGCGACGGCGATCGCGGCGGCGTCCACGGAATCGGCGAAGTCGATCGTCCCGACCAGCAGCGAGCGCTTGGCCGGGTCGGCGACGAACGGGGTCGCGAACTGGCTGCGCTCGGCCCAGCCGTAGAGGTTGTCCGAGGAGGCGCGGGTGCGGCTGACGCACCAGTCGAGCCCGCCGTTGGCGTTCATCCACTCGACCTGGTCGGCGAGCAGGATCAGGGTCGCCAGGGCCGGCGTGTTGTAGGTCTGCTGCTTGCGCGAGTTCTCCAGCGCGGTCTGCAGCGAGAGGAAGGCGGGCTGCCAGCGGTCGGCGGCGCCGTCGAGCTCCTCGATGCGAGCGATCGCGGCCGGACTGAGCAGCGCCAGCCAGAGGCCGCCGTCGGCGCCGAAGGCCTTCTGCGGGGCGAAGTAGTAGGCGTCGGCCTGGCTGAGGTCCACCGGCAGGCCGCCGGCGCCCGAGGTGGCGTCGATCAGGACCAGCGAATCTCCCGCGCCGGCGGGGCGGGCGACGTCGACCATCACCCCGGTCGAGGTCTCGTTGTGCGCCCAGCCGATCACGTCGGCGGCCGGGTCGGCGGCCGGTGCGGGGGCGTCGCCGGGCTCGGCCTCGACCACGATCGGGTCGGCGAGGAAGGGCGCGGCCGCGTTCGCCTTGGCGAACTTCTGCGAGAACTCGCCGTAGGTGAGGCAGAGCGCGCGCTCGCGTACGAGCCAGGCGCAGGCCGCCTCCCAGAAAGCGGTGGTGCCGCCGTTGCCGAGCGCGACCTCGTAGCCGTCCGGGAGCGAGAACAGCTCGCCGAGCCCCTCGCGGATTCCCCTGACGACGTCGCGGACCGGCGCCTGGCGGTGTGAGGTGCCCATCAGCGCCGCCTGGTCGGCCAGCCGCGCGAGCGCCTCCGGGCGCACCTTCGAGGGCCCGCAGCCGAAACGGCCGTCGGCGGGCTTGAGGTCGGTCGGGATCTGGGCGTCGGTCTGGACAGTCATGCGGGCTCGACACCGTATCGACAGGCGCGGGTGGACTGGCGCCGGGGGCAGGGTTAGGCTGGCCCGGTAGTCGATTTTTCCCAGTCCTACAGGAGGTAGACCCCGTGTATCCGATCACTTATGAAGCGGATTTCAACCCGACCCCGAACCGCTGGACGACGTTCTTCCGGCTGCTGCTGGCGATTCCGTGGTTCATCGTGGCCGTTTTCTGGGGATTCCTCTTCATCTTCACCCACCTCTTCGCCTGGGTGGCGGTGGTGATCCTCGGGCGCTACCCGCAGTGGCTCTACGACTTCAACTCCGGCGTCGTCCGCTTCAGCACCCGCATCTCCGCCTGGGTCTTCCTGCAGACCGACGTCTGGCCGCCGTTCAGCCTCAACGACGACCCGAGCTACCCGATCCGCGTCAACTTCCCGCCGCCGGCCGCGAGCCAGAGCCGCCTGAAGGCGTTCTTCCGCCTCATCCTCGCCCTCCCGGTCGTCTTCATCGTTTCCTATGGGACCTCCTACATCATCCAGCTGGTCGGCCTGATCGCCTGGCTGACGATCGTCTTCCGCGGCTACATGCCGGAGTGGCTGTTCAACACGCTGACCCACCTGCACAGCTTCCAGGCCCGCGTCTTCGGTTACGTCGCGATCCTCACCGACGACTACCCGCCGATCGGGCTCGAGAAGGCGAAACCGGTAGGCGTCGCCCCGGCGACCACCCCGACCCCCGAGCCGCCCGCGGCCCCGGCCGCCTAGGGGTACCGGCAATGGCAGGGGAGAACGAGAAGGTGACGAGGGGCGACGGCTATGCCGTCGCCCACCTCGACGACCTCGGCGAGGGCTGGGGGTTCCGCAAGATCCGCAAGGACCTCGGGATCACCGCCTTCGGTGCCAACGCGATCGTGCAGCCGCCCGGCTACGCGGCCGGGTTCCACTACCACGACGAGCAGGAGGAGCTCTACTTCGTCCACAGCGGCCGGATCGAGATCACCCTCGGCGACGGCAGCTCCTACGAGCTCGGCCCGGGTGGCATGGCCTGGGTCGACGCCCCGACCCACCGCAAGGTGCGCAACGTGAGCGAAACCGAGGATGCCGTGTACGTGATCGTCGGCGCCAAGGACGGCTATGTGGGGCGGGATGGGCGCGAGCCGGACGGGGAGACGGCGCGGCCCGACGGGCTCGGCTGAGGGAGGGGTCCACGAGGGGTCCGGTGGGGCTCTGGGGGAATTGAGTCGGCCGCCCTGCGGGCGAGCCTCCCAATG
>JBFXEM010000042.1:0-9492 GCA_050180135.1 Solirubrobacterales bacterium
CGAGATCGACGGCGCGGTCGCGGTCGCGGGCACCGACGCGATCGAGGCCGGGCCGGGCGAGCTTGCCGCTGCCGTCGGTTACGTCTCCCAGGACCCCGAGACCCAGGTCGTCTCGACCACCGTCGCGGCCGAGATCGAGCTGCCGCTGGAGCTGCGCGGCGAGCCCGCGACCGACCGCGCCCGCGCGGTCGAGGAGGTGGCCCTGGCCCTGGCGATCCCACATCTTCTGGGCCGCACCGTCGACACCCTCTCCGGGGGCGAGCTGCAGCGGGTCGCCCTGTCCGCGGCCCTGGTCACCCGGCCGTCGCTGGTCCTGCTCGACGAGCCGACCTCCCAGCTCGACCCGGTCGCCGGCGACGAGCTGATCTGGCTGCTGCGGCGGCTCAACGAGGAGTGGGGGGTGGCCGTCCTGCTCGCCGAACACCGCCTCGAGCGCTGCCTCGCCGCCGCCGACCGGGTCGTCGTCATGGCCGACGCGGGGGTCGCCTTCGACGGCCCCCCTGCCGAGTTCCTCGCCTGGTCCCAGCTCGCTGACCCGGCCCTGGAGACCCCGGCCGCCCGCCTCTTCTCGCTGGCCGGCATCGAACCCCTGCCGATCGGCGTCCGCGCCGCCCGCAAGGCGCTCGAAGCCCGCGCCGTCGAACCCGGGGATCCCGCACCCTCCACTCGGCAGGAAGTGGGTGCGGGATCCCCGGGCTCCGCCGCCACCGCTTTCCCCCACCCGGGGAAGGGTGGGGGAACCGAACCTCGCCCCCCGGCCGCCCCTGTTCTCTCGGCCCGAGGGCTGTGGGTGGAGCTCGAACAGGCCGAGCAGCCCCATGACGTGATCAAGGGGATCGAGCACGAAATCCGCCGCGGCGAACGCGTCGCCCTGATGGGACGCAACGGGGCCGGCAAGAGCACGCTGCTGAAGACCGCCGCCGGCTTGATCGGGCCGGTCGCCGGCAAGCTCGCCGCTGCCGAGGGCATGGCGCTGCTGACCCAGAGTCCCGGCGACTACCTGGTCCGCGAGCGGGTCGGCGACGAGCTGCCGGGGGAGGTCGGCGCGGCCGCGCTCCGCGCCGTCGGCCTCGAGCACGCGGTCGACGCCGACCCGCGCGATCTCTCCGGCGGCGAGCGCCAGCGCCTGGCGCTGGCGATCGCGCTCGCCGGCCGCATGGACGGGGCGCGGTTGCCCGGCCTCGTCGCCCTCGACGAGCCGACCCGCGGCATGGACCGGGCCCGCAAGGACGACCTAGTCCGCCTCGTCGACGAGCTCGCCGGCCGCGGCGCCGGCGTTGTCGTCGCCACCCACGACGTCGAGTTCGCCGCCGCCTTCGCCGAGCGCGTCGTCCTGCTCGGCGACGGCGTCGTGATCGCCGACGGCGCCGCCGCCGAAGTCCTCTCCGGCGGCTGGTACTTCGCGACCGAGGTCGCCCGCGTGCTCGACCTGCCCGGCGTCGTCACCCCCGAGCAGGGCGCCGCCGTGCTGCGCGCCGGGGAGGAAGCGCGATGAGCTGGGAGCTGGTCAGCTTCCTCATCCTCGGCGCCGTCCTGCTCGCCGGCTTCGCCTGGTATGAGCGCTCGCGCCCGCCCGCACAGGTCGTCGCCCTGGTCGCGGCGCTGGCCGCGTTGGCGATCGCCGGCCGGATCGCCTTCGCCGCTTTCCCCAACGTCAAGCCGACCACCGACATCGTCATCTTCGCCGGCTACGCGCTCGGCGGCGCGCCCGGCTTCGCCGTCGGCGCACTGGCGGCGCTGGTCTCCAACTTCTGGTTCGGGCAGGGTCCCTGGACGCCGTGGCAGATGGCCGGCTGGGGGCTCTGCGGCGTGCTCGGGGCGGCGCTGGCGCTCGGCGGTCGCAACGTCGGCCGGCTCGGCCTCGCCGCCACCTGTGGACTGGCCGGCGTCCTCTACGGCGCTCTGCTGAACTTCTCGCTGATGGCAACTTACGGAGGCGAGTTGTCCCTGGAGCGCTTCGGCGTGCTGATGGCGCGGGCGATTCCGTTCGACGCCGCCCACGTGGTCGGCAACGTCGTCCTCGCCCTGGTTGCCGGGCCGGCGATCGTGCGCATGCTCTCGCGCTTTCGCCAGCGTTTCGAGTGGCAGCGGAGAGGGGGAGAGGAGGAGCCTCCGCGGCCTCCCGAACCGCCGGACCGCCTGCCGCCGCGCCGCCGCCTGCGCCCAGCCCTGAAGGGGGGCGGGATCGCGGCGCTGGTCGTCGCCTCCGTCCTGCTCGCGGCGCTGGTGCCCGGCCGCGCCGAGGCCGCCGGGGCCGACAGCGCCGTCGAGTGGCTGCGCTCGGTCCAGAACGAGGACGGCGGCTGGGGTGCCTCTCCCGGCGACAAGTCGGGGCCGGAAATGACCGCCTGGGCGATGCTCGGGCTCGCCGCCGCCGGCCACAACCCCTACGACCTGACCCGCGGCCAGCACACGCCGATCACTTTCCTGCGCGGGCACGTCGACGAGCTCGAGAGCCCCGGCGACCTCGCCCGCACGACGCTGGCGCTGCTCGCCGCCGGCGCCGACCCGCGCGAATTCGGCGGCCGCAACCTGGTCGCCAGCCTGCGCGACGCCCGCCTCGACAACGGCTCCTACAAGAACTGGGCGAACTCGACCGCCTTCGCGGTGATCGCGCTGCGCGCCGCCGATGCTCCGGGGGGGACCGAGAGGTCGCTGGAATGGCTGCGCAAGATCCAGAACGACGATGGCGGCTGGGGCGACGAGGTCGGTCAGCGCAGCAACGCCGAGGCCACCAGCTCGGTCCTGCAGGCGCTCTCGCCGGGCTCCAAGCCAGCGAAGGCCGGGCTCGAATACCTGCGCGACGCCCAGCAGAGCAACGGCGGCTACCGGGTCGGCGGCAGCGGCGCGATCAACAGCCAGGCGACCTCCTGGGGCGCGCAGGGGATCCTCGCGGCGGGTGGCGACCTCGACTCCTTCAAGCGGGGCGGGAAGACCACGCTCGACTACCTCGCCTCCAACCAGGCTGGCGACGGCCACTACCGCTACTCGAAATCGAGCGACCAGACCCCGATCTGGGTGACGAGCTACGCCCTCGTCGCCGTCTCCCGCGCCTACTACCCGGTCGCCGCTCCCGAGCGCGAGCAGGTCTCGACCGCGAACTCGACCGGCTCGGGGACCGGGGGCGCGGCCTCGGCGCCGGTGGCACCCCCGAGCCCATCGCTGGGCTCCGAACCGGTGCCCGTGCCGCCCGTCGCCTCCGCCGGCGCGGGGTCCGGCGGCGCCCCCGGCGGCTCGCCGCCGTCCGGTTCGGGCGCCTCCCAGGCACCGGACAAGACCGCTTCCCCCGCGGCGGGAGAGCGGGGAGGCTCCGGCACCGCCGCCCCCGAGTCGTCCGCGTCGGAGCCAGCGGGTGCCCTGGGCTCGCCCGACTCGACGACCAGCTCCAACCACGACAGCGGCAGCGCCGGCGCGATCCTGCTCGGGCTGCTTGCCGGCTGCCTGCTCTTCGGCGCCGCCCTGGTCGGCCGCAAGGGCTGGATGCGCTGGCGCTACGGTCTCTAGTCCCGATGGACGTCGAGACCGCGATCCGCACCCGCCGCACCCACAAGGCCTTCGGACCCGAGCCGCTGGACCCGGGGACGCTGGCCGAGCTGTTCGAGCTCGCCAGCTGGGCGCCCAACCACCACCTGACCGTGCCCTGGCGCTTCCGCGTCGTCGGCCCGCAGGCGCTGGAGCGGCTGAAGCAGGCGGCCGGCCCCGAGGGCGCCGCCAAGCTCGACCGCTGCCCGACCCTGGTCGTCGTCAGCAGCCGGCTCGACCCCGAGGACCCGGTGCGAAGCGAGGAGGACCTGCACGCGACCGCGGTCGCCTCCTACATCGTCCTGCTCGCGGCCCATGCCCGCGGCCTCGCCGGCTACTGGCGCACGCCGGGGCTGCTGCGCGGGGAGGCGGGGCGCGGCGCGGTCGGCGTCCCGCCCGAGGAGCGGATCGTCGGCCTCTTGCACCTCGGTCACCCGCGCCAGGAGCGTCCCGTGCCGGCGCGCCCGCAACCCGAACCCACCGTGCTCTTCCTCGACTGATGCTGAGCCGAGCCAGCGCAGCCGAGGAGATCGCCGGCCAGCACTTCGAGGTGGTGGTGATCGGCGGCGGCATCACCGGCGCCGGCGTCGCCCTCGACGCCGCCTCGCGCGGCTACTCGGTGGCGCTGCTTGAGCGCGGCGACTACGCCGTCGGCACCTCCAGCCGCTCCTCGAAGATGGTCCACGGCGGCCTCCGCTACCTGCAGAACTTCGACCTCGGCCTGGTCCGCGAGGCGTTGCTGGAGCGCCAGCTGATGGTGCAGCTGGCGCCGCACCTGGTCTACCCGACCCCGTTCCTGGTCGCCGCCCTGGGCGAGGAGCGCCGCGACCGCAAACTCGGCCTCGGGCTGAACATGTACGACGTGATGGCGAGCAGCCGGGTCGGCCGCTCCAGCCGCGAGCTGCGCGCCTCCAAGGACGAGGACGAGGAGTTTTCCTGGTCGCCGGACCGCCACCGCACGATCGACCGCGAGGAGGTGCTGGAGCTGGTCCCGGCCCTGGCCGCCCGCGAACCCAACGACGCCTACCTCTTCTACGACTGCCAGACCGACGACGTGCGCTTGGTCCTGACCGTGCTCGGCGAGGCCGAGCGCTTCGGCGCCGTCTCCCTCAACGGTGCCGACGTGGTCGAGGTGCTGACCAAGGACGGCCGCGCCAGCGGCGTCGCCTTCGTCGAGCAGAACTCCGGCCAGCGCCTCGAGGTGAGCGCCGACCACGTCGTCAACGCGACCGGCGTCTGGGCAGACCAGATCCGGCCCGAGGTGCTGGAGGAGGAGGACGTGCCGCGGATCGCGCCCAGCCGCGGCACCCACATCGTGCTCGACCAGGCCGACCTGCCGATGGGCAGCGCCGCCTGCATCGTCCCGGCTGGGGAAGGGCGGATGATCTTCTCGCTGCCCTGGTACGGGCGCACCCTGATCGGCACCACCGACAACGACTTCGAGGGCGACATCGCCCACCCGCGGCCGGGCGAGGACGACGTCGAGTACCTGCTGAACGCGGTCAACGAGTTCTTCGGGGTCAGCCTCGGCCAGTCCGACCTGGTCGGCGCCTACGCCGGCGTGCGGCCGCTGATCTCCAGCGGCGACCCGCGCAAGTCGGTCGACATCTCGCGCAAGGCGGAGCTGTACGAGACCTCCTCGGGGATGCTGACGATCACCGGCGGCAAGCTGACGACCTGGCGGCGGATGGCGAAGCAGACCGTCGACCGGCTGGTCCTGCGCGAGGGCCGCGACGCGCCCTGTCACACGGCCGAGATCCCGCTCGGGATGCCGGCGCGCCCCGGTGACCTGGAGGCGCCCGAGGGCGTCGGTGTCGAGGCGGTTGACCAGCTCGCCTTCCGCTACGGTCACGCCGCCCGCCGCGTCCTCGACCTCGCCCGCGAGGACCCGCGGCTGGCGGCGCCGATCGTCGCCGACCGCCCCGACCTGCAGGCCGAGGTCGTGCTCGCCGCCCGCCACGAGCAGGCGCGCAGCGTCGCCGACGTGCTGCTGCGCCGCACCCGGCTGGGGATCCTGGCGGCGCCGAGCCTGCGCAGCGCCGAGGACGTGCGGTCGGTCGCGGCCCTGCTCGGGGCCGAGCTGGGCTGGGACGAGGCCCGGGTCGGGCGCGAGGCCGAGGCCTGGCCGGAGGCCGCCGCGGCGGAGGGAATCGACCCCGCCCACGCTTAGGCGGGGGCGGTTGAATAACCTGCGCCGATGACCAAGGCCGAGCTGGAATCCAAGCACCTGTCCGACCTGCACGCCCTCGCCGCCGAGGCGGGCGTCGAGCGCTTCCGGATGCTGACCCGCAGTGAGCTGATCGCGAAGCTGAGCGACGGTGAGAGCGGCGGCAACGGAGGGGGCGGTGAGCGCCAGCCCCGGCCGTCCTCCGAGCGTCGCGACCGGCCGCCGCGCCGGCGCCGCCGCCGCTCGGGCAGCGGCGACCCGCTCGGCGACGAGGCCGTCGGCGCCGCCCCGCCCGAGCCGGTGGCCGAGGTGCCGACGCCGATGGAGAGCCCCGACCCGACCCCGGCCCCGCCGGCCGCGCGCCCCGCGCCCGCTGCCGTGGAAAGCGAGCCCAACCGACCCAAACGCCGCCGCCGGCGCCGCCGCTTCGGCCGTCGGGGCAAGGACGGCGTGACGATCCAGGACCTGCTGTTGCCGGCCGAGGCCGGCCGCCAGGCGATCCTCTGCGCCGAGACCCGCGAGGGCTGCACGGCCCTGCTGCGCAGCGTCGCCGGCGACCTCGCCGCCGACTCCAAGGGCCCGGACCCGGTGGTGTTGCTGATCGACCCCAGCCCCGAGGAGCTGGCCGACTGGAAGCGCGAGGCCCCGCAGGCGGAGATCGTCGCCGCCGGCCAGGCCCGCCACGCCAACGACGCCCTCGCCCAGGCGGCGAACCGCGCCGGCAGCGGCGAAGACGTGATCCTCCTGGTCGACTCCCTGACCCGCCTCGCCAACGACGACTTCGGCGACACCGACACAGCGAAGGAGTTCTTCGACGCCGGCCGCGCCCAGGGCTCAGCCGGCGGCGGTTCCCTGACCGTCGTTGCCGCCGTAGAGCGACCTTCGAGCTAGTCGGCTCCCGCGCGACGCGGGCTCACCGGCGCAAAGCAACGTCCTGAGTCGCATCGCTTCCCGCGCCTCGCGAGGAGGGCCCGGGTAGGGCCGAAGCGTCTTGCACTTTTTCGCGACCGCGAATCGCGGACGGCCGCCCCCGACCTCGAAAAAGTTAAGCGAAGGCCCTACCCGGGCCCTACCCACCTACCGCCGGTAGGCGATGCGCCGCCAGGAAGGCTCTTTGGAGAGCTCGATCAGCTCGTCGGAGCGATCCGGTTGGACGTAGCCAAAGGTCTGGGTGCGCTCGTCGAAGACGATGTCGAGCTCGCCCTCCTTGACCCGCTGGTCGAGCCAGGCGCCGCGGAAGACGAGGCGGCGGATCCAGTGGACGAGGCTGCGGTTGGAGGGACCGACGAGGTCCTCCCAGTTGTCGTTGATGTGCTCGCCGAGGTGCGAGCTGGGCTCGGCGATCTCACCGCTGACCGCGAGATCGAGCAGATCGTCGAGCTCCTCCTGGCTCAATCCCTGTTCGACGAAGGCCAGCTTGACCGCCGCCTGCTCGACCCGCTGGCCGAAGTCCTGCTCGTTGAAGGCGAACCGAAGCTCCCCGTACTCGAGGACGTAATCGGAGCCAGACTCGTAGTTCCCTCTGCGGGTCGTTTTCTTATCCATGAGTTGAAGCCCATCTGCCTTTGCGGTGGCCCGCGCCGGCAGGTGCATGATCTTGCCGATCATCGTAGTCCGGTGCCCGCTCGGGGTGGGGGCTGAACGCCGGGTTGCACTCGCTACCGGGTTTTGGGGCGAGCGTAGGGGGAGTGGGTTGGGGGCCTGTGCCCTTGCCCCCGGGTGCACCCACGACTGCGAGATCTCCCCCGCCTGCGGGTGCTCGGCCACCAGGTGCAGGTCGCCGATGGGTTCGGTGCCCGCCTGCTCGGGCTCGCCTGGCTCGATCGCGCCGAGGCCGGTGCCGGCCTGCTGATCCCGCGCTGCGCCAGCGTCCACACCTTCGGGATGCGTTTCCCGCTCGACCTCGTCTTCCTCGATCGGCGCGGGGCGCCGCTGGCCCTGTACCGCCGGGTGCCGCCGCGGCGCCTGGTCTGCTGCCGCGGAGCGGTCGCGGTGCTCGAGATTCCCGCCGCCGAGGGGGGAGAGTCCACTGGGCCAGGGGCTTAGGAGGCCGATGCTGCCCCACCGCGAAGAGATCGCCAGCGTCGTCGTCTGCGAGGACGACGCGGTCACGCTCGACCTGCTCTGCGATCACCTCGCCGCCGATCGCTTCGGAGTGATGCCGGCGCCGAGCGCCTCAGACGCGCTGCGCCTCTGCCGCTACAACCACCCCGACCTGCTGCTGCTGGACCTCTCCCTGCCCGACGCCTCCGGTCTCGACGTCCTGCGCGAGATCCGCGAAGCCGACGGCGTCGAGTCCCGCTTCGATCCGCGCCTGCCGGTGATCATCCTCACCGGCCGCGGCGCCGACGTCGACCGCGTCCGCGGCCTCGACGCCGGGGCCGACGATTACGTCACCAAGCCCTTTCTGATGCCCGAGCTGCGCGCTCGGATCGGCGCCGTCCTGCGCCGTCGCTCCAGCCTGCGCGAGGGTCCCAGCCGGGTCGGCGACCTCGTCGTCGACCCGGTCCGTCGCCGCGTCACGGTCGGCAACCGCCCGGTGGCGCTGGCGAAGAAGGAGTTCACCCTGCTCCGCGTCCTCGCCACCGACCCGACCCGGGTCTTCACCAAGGAGGACCTGCTGCGCGACGTCTGGGGCTACAAGAGCCCTGGCAAGACGCGCACCCTCGACTCGCACGCCAGCCGCCTGCGCCGCAAACTCGACCCCGAGCACGGTCGCTACGTGGTCAACTGCTGGGGCATCGGCTACCGCCTGCTCGACGCCTGACGCACGACGCCCCCGGGCGATCGCTCGCGGCCGGGGGCGTCGGAGATGCGACCTGCGGGGCAGGCGCGGAGCTACTTGGAGTCGGCCTCCGGCACTTCGAAGTGCAGGATGCCGAGCATCGAGGAGATCGACTCGGCATCGCCTTCGGCGAGCCGGCTGGCCGCTTCCTCCTGGATCTCGATCGCGCGGTTGAGGGTCTCCGACAGCATCGCGGTGATCTCGTCCCAGCCCTGCTTGTCGACGATCAGCGGGGTGCGGCTGAGATGGGAGTCGGTGTGGGCGTCGATCGAGCCCGCCATCAGAGCCCTGGTCGAGTCCGTGCCGATCGCCTCGAGGACCACGCCGGAGATGCCCTTGCGAGCCGAGGCCGGGATCTTCGCCCAGTCGGCGTCGCTGAAGAAGGCACGCTCGGTGGCGCGGTAGAAGTGCTCGACGGCGCCGCGGCGGGGCTCCGTTTTAACCAGTTCGACGCAGTCGTACTCGAGCAGCGTCTTCACGTGGTAGCTGACATTGCCCAGTGGCTCGCCGAGCTCCTGCGAGAGCTGGTTCGGGCTGGAGATGCCTTTGTGCAGAGAGGTGAGGATGCGCACGCGCAGGGGGTGCGCAAGGGCCTTCGCGAGCTGCTGCGTGATGCCCTCGGGGGAGGTTCGGGTTTGTTGAGCCAAGGGGATGGCCTCCGTTCGGTCTTATTTGGGGGGCCGCCGGGGCGGAAGAGCCTGCGGAGCCCGGCGTCTTGCTGCTTTCGTGGTCAAGTATTCCAAAATGCGCAATCGATTCCCCCATCGAGTGCCCTTTTCATAGTGATAAAGACAAAGCACGGCAAAAGCTCGACACCGTTTAATGACATGCTCCGGAACAGGATGGACCGCATAAAGGGTCCTATCCAAGCGAACCCGTCGTCCCGAGGCGCCTGGCCGAGACCGCATTGGGGCGGCGGGTCCGCGATCTGAGGCCCGGCGGGGGAGAGATCGGCCGGCGCGACCCTTAGCCGCCCATGACGCGACGGCGACGGGCGGTTCTCAACGAGGCGGTGCAC
>JBFXEM010000043.1:0-9136 GCA_050180135.1 Solirubrobacterales bacterium
CGGCCAGCTCCTCGGCCCGTTCGGCCATCTCCGGGGTCAGGTCCTCGCCGCGGGGGAGGAACTCGTGTAGGGGCGGGTCGAGCAGCCGCACCGTCACCGGCAGCCCCGCCATCGCCTCGAAGATCCCTTCGAAGTCCACCTGCTGCAGCGGCAGCAGCCGCTCCAGCGCCTCGCGCCGCTCGGGCTCGTCGGCGGCCATGATCATCGCCCGCATCAGCGGCGCCCGCTCGGCCGCCATGAACATGTGCTCGGTGCGGCAGAGGCCGATCCCTTCGGCGCCGAGCTCGCGGGCGCGCACCGCGTCGGCCGGGGTGTCGGCGTTGGCGCGGACCCGCAGCGTGCGCAGCCCGTCGGCCCAGCCCAGGACCCGCTCCAGCTCAGGAGAGATCGCCGCCTCGCGCAGCGGCACGTCCTCGACGGTGACGATGCCGGCTGAGCCGTCGAGGGTGAGCCAGTCGCCCTCGGCCAGCTCGACGCCGCCGGCACGGACCGTGCGCGCTCCGAGGTCGATCTCGAGCTCGCGGGCGCCGCAGACGCAGGGCTTGCCCATCCCGCGTGCGACCAGCGCCGCGTGGGAGGCCTTGCCCCCCTCGGAGGTGAGGATGCCGCGGGCGGCGTCGAAGCCGGCCACGTCCTCGGCCTCGGTGAAGGGGCGGACCAGGATCGTCGCGCGCCCTTCCGCGGCGGCAGCGACCGCGTCGGGCGCGGTGAAGACGATCTGCCCGCGGGCGGCCCCCGGTGAGGCGGCGACGCCGCGGGCGAAGACCTCGAACTCGGCCTCGGGATCGAGGGCGGGGTGCAGGAGCCCCTCCAGGCGGCCGGCGTCGATCCTCGCCAGCGCCGCGCGCTCGTCCAGGAGCCCCTCCCCGACCGCGTCGACGGCGAAGCGGACCGCCGCCTGGGCCGGGCGCTTGGCGGCCCGGGTCTGCAGCATGAACAGGCGGTCGTCTTCGACCGTGAACTCGGTGTCCTGCATGTCTCCGTAGTGGCGCTCGAGCGTGCGCAGGATCTCCAGCAGCTCGGCGTGAGCGGCCGGCATCAGCTCCTCCATCGCGGCCAGGTCGAGCGGGGTTCGCACCCCGGAGACGACGTCCTCGCCCTGGGCGTTGGGGAGGAAGTCGCCGCTGGGCTCGGGCGCGCCGGTGATCTCGTCGCGGGAGAAGGCGACGCCCGAGCACGAGCGCGCGCCCTTGTTGCCGAAGACCATCTGCTGCACGTTGACCGCGGTACCCCACTCCTCGGGGATGCCGTTGAGTCGGCGGTAGTGGACGGCGCGCCCGCCGCGCCAGGAGTCGAAGACGGCGCCGATCGCCGTCCGCAGCTGCGCCGCGGGGTCCTGTGGGAAGGGCTCGCCGGTCTGCTCGGCGTAGAGGTCCTTGAAGGCGGCGGTGAGGCCGCGCAGCGCGGCGACGCCGAGCTCGACGTCGGTGGCGACCCCGGCCTCGCGCTTGGCGGCGGCGATCAGCTCCTCGTAGCGCTCGCCGGGGATGGCGCGGCAGACGTTGCCGAACATCTGCGTGAAGCGGCGGTAGGAGTCCCAGGCGAAGCGCTCGTCGCCGGTCGCGGCGGCGAGGCCGGCGACCGCCTCGTCGCCGAGCCCGAGGTTGAGCACGGTGTCGAGCATCCCCGGCATCGACTCCCGCGCCCCGGAGCGAACCGAGACCAGCAGCGGGTCGGAGTGGTCGCCGAGCGCTCGCCCGGCGCTGCTCTCCAAGCGGTCCAGCGCCGCCGCCACCTGCTCGTCGAGGCCGTCGGGCATCTCGCCTCCGGCGCGCAGGTAGGCGACGCAGGCCTCGGTGGTGATCGTGAAGCCGGCGGGCACCCGGGCGGCTCCCAGCACCCGCGTCATCTCGGCCACACCGGCGCCCTTGCCACCCAGGAGGTCGCGCATCTCACGCGAGCCCTCGGCGAAGTCGTAGACGAACTTCATGGCCCCACTAAATCACGAAACCCGCGGCCGCGGTCATTGACACCGAATCATTATAGGTGGTAGCGTCGCGGCCACGCCAGGACACCTCACACAGATTGGCTTTATGACTACTCAGACCGACTCAAAGACGCTTGACCCAGACGCCATCGGCCGCAACCTGACGGTTCTCGGCGTCGACACCTACTTCCACGACGCCGGTGACGGACCGCCCCTCCTGCTCCTCCACGGGTCCGGCCCGGGAGTCTCCGCCTGGAGCAACTGGCGGCCGGTCTACGCGGCGCTGAGCGAGCACTTCCGGGTGATCGCGCCGGACCAGGTTGGCTTCAACCGCACCCAGGCCGAGGGCGACGTCGAGTACGGTCGCAAGCTCTGGACCGAGCACGCGCTGGCCCTCGTCGACGAGCTCGGGATCGACCGCTTCAGCATCATCGGCAACTCGATGGGCGGGGCGATCGCGCTCTCGCTTGCCGTCGCCCGCCCCGATGCCGTTGACCGCGTCGTCGCGATGGGGACGATGGGGATCAACCAGGAGATCCCCTCCGGCCTGGCCGAGGTCTGGGGCTATGACCCCAGTCCCGAGGCGATGCGCCGGCTGATCGAACTGTTCGCCTACGACCAGGCGATCGTCACCGACGAACTGGTGCAGATGCGCTACCGGGCGAGCGCCGACCCGACCGTCCGCGACGCCTTCGCCGCGATGTTCCCGGAGCCGCGCCAGAGCGGCGTCGACGACCTCGCCCTCTCCGACGAGGAGCTGCGCTCGATCACGCAGCCGGTGCTGCTCGCGCACGGTTACCACGACGTGATCGTGCCGATGCGGTCGACCTCGCTGCCGCTCATGGACCTGCTCCCCGACGCCCAGCTGCACGCTTTCGGCAACAGCGGCCACTGGGTGATGATCGAGCAGTCCCGCGCCTTCACCGCCGCCGTCCTCGCCTTCCTCCAAGAAGGCGATTGACGGTGCAACCGAACCACGTTCTTGGGAACCAGAGGGAAAGGGATCGAAATGAGTGACTGGATCGAGGAGTACTTCGCCGACGTCGACGCGATGCGGCTCGACGAGTACGTCGAGCGCCACACCGACGACGCCGTCGTGCGCATCAACGACAACCCGCCGGCCGAGGGCAAGGAGGCGATCCGGGCCACGATCGGCGGCTTCTGGGAGATGATCGGCGGCCTCCGCCACGACATCCGCGAGCGCTACGACGTCGGCGACACGGTGATCCTCGAGTCCGACGTGATCTACACGCGCAAGGACGGCCAGGAGGTCACCGTGCGCACGGTCTCGGTGCTGCACCGCGACGGCGACAAGGTCGACCGCCTCAGCTTCTACAACGATCCCTCCCCGATCTTCGCCTGATGGGCGCGCGACACGAGGGACGCACGGCGCTGATCACCGGCGCCGCCGCCGGGATCGGGCAGGCCTACGCCAAGCGGCTGGCCGAGGACGGCGCCAAGGTAGTCGTGGCCGACATCGCCGACGGGGCGGAGACGGTGGCGATGGTCGAGGCGGCCGGCTCGGAGGCGCTCGCGGTCGATTGCGACGTCTCCTCCGGCGAGGCGGTGGCCGCCGCGGCCGCAGCGGCCAGGGAGAGCTTCGGCACCGTGGACATCCTCGTCCACAACGCCGGCATCTACCCGATCTGCGAATTCAAGGACATGACCTTCGAGGAGTGGCGCAAGGTCCTCTCGGTCAACCTCGACTCCGCCTTCCACCTCTGCCACGAGCTGCTGCCGGGAATGCGCGAGCAGCAGTGGGGGAGGGTGGTGATCATCGCCTCCAACACCTTCCACGCCGGCATCGGTGGCATGAGCCACTACATCGCCAGCAAGGGTGGGCTGATCGGCTTCCTGCGCTCGCTCGCGGCCGAGGTCGGCGAGGAGGGCGTGACCGTCAACGGCGTCGCCCCGTCGCTGGTCCGCTCCAAGGGAACCACCGAGGGCCCGCACGACGAGCTCGGCCTCTTCGAGTTCGTCGCCCAGGGGCAGGCGATCAAACGGACCGAGCAGCCGGAGGACCTGGTCGGGGCGATCTCCTTCCTCACCTCCGACGACGCCGCCTTCATCACCGGCCAGACGCTCTGCGTCGACGGCGGCTGGGTGCGCGCCTAGGTCATTTTCGGAATTCGTGATGAACGGGGGTTGACTCCGTTCATTACGAATGAATATAATGGTTACACGTAATGTAATTAGGCCGCGGCCGTGGGGGTCGCGGCCGGGGATGGGATGACATGAGCGAGACCACCACGCCACAAGCAGCCGTACCGCCGCCGAACCGGGCGGACGCCCCGCCTCCGGCCGCGACCCGGTCGGTCGGCGACCGCGTCCTCGCCGGCGTCCGCCGCGCCTTCGCGATCGAGGAGATCGGGCCGCTGCTGGCGCTGATCGCGCTCGTCGCCCTGATCGGCGGCTTCCACTCCGAATTCCTCGACAAGGACGTGCTGCTCAACACGGTCCGCTCGGCCGCCTTCGTCGCGATCGTCGCCTACGGGATGGTCTACCTGCTGGCGATGACCGAGATCGACCTCTCGGTCGGTGGCATCTACGCCCTCTGCATCATGCTCGCCGCGAAGTGGATGGTGAACATCGATCCCTGGATCGCGGCCCTGCTCGCGATCGGGGTTGGCATCGTGCTCGGCGCCGTCAACGGTGTCCTCGCCAACCTCTTCCGGATCCCGGTGATCATCATCACCCTGGGAACGCTCTCGATGTTCCGCGGGCTGGTGCAGATCGTTTCCGACGGCAAACCGGTGACCGGGATCCCGCTCGACTCGAGCTTCTTCGAAAAGCTCGGCGGCAACACCCTCGGCATCCCGACCTCGGCCTGGGTCGTGGTCGTGCTCGGGGTGATCCTCACCTTCGTCTTCAAGAAGACCCGCTTCGGGGCGATGGTGCGGGCGACCGGCTCCAACCACCAGGCGGCCGAGTTCTCCGGCATCCCGGTGCTGCGCATCCGCCTCTACGCGCTGATGCTGGTCGGCGGCCTCGCCGGCCTCGCCGGCGTCCTCAGCCTCGCCTACTTCCAGGGCGCCGATCCAACCATCGGCGCCGGCTTCGAGCTGCAGGTGATCGCCGCCGCGATCATCGGCGGGACCGCCGTCAGCGGCGGTACCGGCACCGTGCCGGGGGCCCTGATCGGAGCCCTGATCGTCGCCGTCATCAACAGCGGCCTGATCTTCTTCTCGATCGATTCCAACTGGACCAACTTCGTCACCGGCGCGGTGATCGTGATCGCCGTCGGAACCGATGCACTCGTCCGTCGCCGTCGAGCCAGCCGTGCCCTGCAGGGCACCTGACGGTCTTCGACGGATTTTTCACTGGGTTCACCAAACAGGAGAGAGGAATCACTGCATGAGTAACAAGCGAACCAATAAGGGCCTGCTCGCCCTGGCCGCGCTGGCGGCCATGCTGCTGGCTCTCGGGCTCGCCGCCTGCGGAGGCAGCGACGACGACAGCTCGAGCTCTGGGGGCTCCACGGAAGCCGAAACCGCCGAAGCCACCGAAGCCGGCGGCGGCGGAGAAGCCAAAGAAGAAGTCTCCGTGGCGATGGTCGAGATCCTCACCGGCGTCCAGTTCGGCGTCGAAATCAAAGAAGGGATGGAGGACTTCGCGGCCGAAGACGGCTCCGTGGACCTCTCGGTCCAGGGCCCGCCCTCGACCGAACCGGAAGTCGCACAGAAGATGGCGACCGACCTGCTCGCCAAGAGCCCGGACGCGATGGGCGTCGCGCCGTTCCCGCCCGAGCTCTGGACTCGGACGATGAAGACGATCACCGAACAGGTGGACAACTACCTGGTCTTCAACGAACGCCCCAGCTCCGAACCTCAGGACGTGAGCGCGGCGCCGATTCAGCTGTTCGTCGGCACCGACGACAAGTCCGAGGCCCGCGAAATGCTGGAAGCGGCGATCGAAGCGGCGAAACTGCCGAAGTCGGAGACCGGCACCGTGATCCTCGGCCAGTGCGTGGCCCAGGAAGCCGGCGTGCTCGCCCAGCGGACCGAAGGCTTCGAGGAGGCCCTCGCGAAACTGCTCCCGAACGCCAAGGTCGACAAATTCACCTCGGAAGTCGAACCGCAGGCGAACACCGAAGCCTGGACGACCAAACTGGCGGCCGAACCGAACCCGGTCCTCGCCACCGGCACCTGCGACCAGGACGGCACCAGCCTCTACAAGGTGAAGAAAGCCAAAGGCTACGACTTCGCGGTCGGCGCGATGGAGCTGCCGCCGGAGGTCATCTCCGGCCTCAAGGACGGCTCGATCCTGGTCGCGATGGGGACCAACTGGTGGCTGCAGGGCTACACCGCCACCCGCATGCTGGCCGAAGCCGCCCGCGGTGAAGAACTGCCCGAAGGGTGGGTCAACACCGGCCAGCAGCTGTTCACCGGCGAAGACGTCGCAGCGGTCGAAGAACGGGCCAGCGAACCGTCGAAATTCTACGCCGCCGGAATCGAAGAACTGTTCGGAAACGGCATGCCCGAAGCAGAGCCGATCGAGAACGCCTGGAAATAGCAGGCCGACTCTCTCCTCCCCCGAAAACCACACCATCGAGGTAAGCCCATGTACACCGTCAAAGATCTGAACAAGAGCTACGGCGGCGTCAAGGCACTCGATGGTGTGGATTTCGAGATCCACGAGGGGGAGGTGCACGCGTTGCTCGGCGCCAATGGCGCCGGCAAGTCGACTCTGATCAAGATCCTTGCCGGCGCCGCCGAGCCCGACTCCGGCTCGCTTGATCTCGACGGCGAGCCGGCCGACTTCAACAACTTCAGCGACGCCGCCGAAAGCGGCGTCGCCATCGTCACCCAGGAGCTGACGCTGTTCCCGCACCTGGACGTGCTCGCGAACCTCTTCCTCGGGCGCGAGCCGCTGACCGGCGGGGTGGCGATCGACCGCCGCAAGATGCGCCACGAGGCGCAGCCGGTGCTAGAGCGGATCGGCCTCGACGTCGACACCGGGCGCTCGCTCGCCAGCCTGCGGCTCGGCGAGCAGCAGCTGGTCGAGATCGCCCGGGCCCTGCTCAACGACCCGAAGATCCTCATCCTCGACGAGCCGACCTCGGCCCTGCAGGCGGCCGAGACCGAGCGCCTGCTCTCGGTCGTGCGCAGCCTCCGCGACAGCGGCGGCGGCGTCGTCTACGGCTCCCACTTCCTCGTGGTCGTCTTCGCCGTCGCCGACCGGATCACGGTCCTGCGCAGCGGCCGCGTCGTCGTCGCCCGCCGCCCGCGCGAGGAGATGACGATCCAGGGCACCGTGCAGGAGATGCTCGGCGAGGTCGGCGCCAAGACCGAGCGCTCGGCCACCGTGACCGGCTTCGAGGAGGCGGCCGAGGCGCCGGCGCCGCTGGTGCTCGAGGGCGTCGCCGTCGAGGGTCGCCTGAAGCCCTTCGACCTCACCGCCGAGCCGGGCGAAGTCGTCGGCCTCGCCGGCCTCGAGGGCTCCGGCGCCCACGCCGTCCTCGACGTCATCTTCGGCCGCGCCCCGCTCAGCGAGGGCACGATCTCGCTGCCCGGCGGCGCCCGACGGCCGCGGACGATGAACCAGGCGGTGCGGGCCGGGATCGCCTACGTCCCCGCCGATCGCAAGCGCCTGGGGCTGATGCTGAACAGCTCCGTCGCGGCGAACGTCAGCGCGGTCAAGGGCGGTCCGCTGCGGCGGATGGGCGTGGTCCTCCACAACGGAACGATGCGCCGCCGCGCCGAACACTGGCGCGAGGAACTGAAGATCGTGATGACCAACGCCGGGAACACCGCCGGCTCGCTCTCGGGCGGCAACCAGCAGAAGGTCGTCTTCGCCAAATGGCTCGAGGCCGAACCCAACGTGGTCCTGCTCGACGACCCCTCGCGCGGCGTCGACATGGGCGCCAAGGACGAGATGCACGCGATCATCGCCCAGATGGCGGCCAGCAGGAAGGTCGTCCTCTACACCTCCTCGGACCTCGAAGAGATGGCAAAAATCTGCGACCGGGTGATCGTCTTCTTCGCCGGCGGCGCGGTCGGTGAGCTGGTCAGCGACGAGCTCTCCGAGCACGGCCTGCTGGAGGCGATCAACGTGGGGGCGGTCACGGTGGCGAGCTAGCCACGGTCGGTAGACTCGACCCCGCAATCCGATGCAATCATCAGGTTCAAATGAGTGGGGGGGATGATGGCGTCGACTGAACCGGTTCGGATCTCGCGCGCGGAGGAGCTTTCGCGGCGTCTCGAGCAGGAGATCGTCGACAACGGCATCCCCGCCGGCGAGCGCCTTGGCACCAAGGAGGACATCCGCAACCGCTTCGGCTATGCGGTCGCGACCGTCAACGAGGCCCTGCGCCTGCTCGAGACCCGCGGCCTGATCGAGGCCCGGCCCGGGCCCGGCGGCGGAATGTTCGTCGCCTCGCCCTCCTCGCGGGTGCGGCTCAACCACCTCGTGCTCGGCTTCAAAGTCGACGACGCCCCCTTCACCGACTGCCTCGAGGTCCGCAACGCGCTGGAGCCGTTGGTCTGCCGCGAGGCCTCCGCCCACTGCCGCCCCGCCGACGCGAAAGCGCTGCGGGCGACGATCGCCAAGATGCAGAAGCAGACCAAGAACCCGGCGGCCTTCCTGCGGTTGAACTGGGACCTGCACCGGCGGATGGCGAAAATGGGCCGCAACGCGCCGCTGAAGACGCTCTACCTGACCCTGATGGACTTCGTCGACGACGGCCTCGCCGACGTCACCGGCGACGAGTTCTTCGACGCCGAGAAGAACCTCGCGGTGCACGAAGAGCTGGTCGAGGCGGTCATCGAGGGTGACGCCAAGCGCCTCAACAAGGCAATTGAGCGCCACACCCCGATGGCCGATCGCTGGATGGGCAGCGACTCCTAGCGTTTCGTCACCTTCTCCTTCAGCCGCGTGAAGGAGACCTCCCAGTGGACCGTGGTCTTGACCCAGAAGTCCGCGTCCTGGTCTTTGCGGGTGCCTTCGGCGATCGAGATCCACTTCTGGAACTCGGGGTCGAACAGCTCGTCCTGCGAGAGGTCGGCGTAGATGAACTTGTTTGACGCCTTTTCCACAAGCAGGGCCGGGAAGCTCATGAACGAACCGGCGCCATTGCAGCGTTCGAACGGGTCCTCGTTGTCGTAGCTGGTCAGCAGCAAGCCGTTCTTCCTCCGTTCGGAATACCCCAGCCTGACCTGGAACGGCTGCACCGTCTTGGTCCCGCAGTCGGGTTCGAAGACGGTGTCGACG
>JBFXEM010000044.1:0-9134 GCA_050180135.1 Solirubrobacterales bacterium
TGCTGCTCACCTCCGCCGCGCTCTGGGTCGGCACCAGGGAGTCGGCGATCGCCAACAACTCGATGGTCCTGCTCAAGCTCAGCATCCTGCTGTTGCTCGTGGTGGTGGGGGCCTTCTACGTGATCTCGTCCAACTACGAGCCGTTCGTGCCCGCCTCCAGCGGCGGCTTCGGGGACTTCGGCTGGAGCGGGGTGCTGCGCGGCGCCGGGGTCGTCTTCTTCGCCTACATCGGCTTCGACGCCGTCGCGACCGCCGCGGCCGAGGCGCGCAACCCGAAACGGACGGTGCCGATCGGGCTGCTCGGAACGGTGATCATCGCGACCGCGATCTACGTCGCCGTCGGCGCCGTCCTCGTCGGCATGGTCAACTACCGCGAACTCGGCGTCGGCGACCCGATCTCGGTCGCCCTGGAAGCCGGCGGCCGCGACCTCGACTGGCTGCTGAAGCTGACCGACATCGCCGCCGTCGTCGGCCTCGCCTCGACCGTGCTCGTCACCCTCTACGGCCAGACCCGGATCTTCATGCGGATGTCCGAGGACGGCATGCTGCCGCCCGCCTTCGGCCGGGTCAGCCCGAAGAGCAAGACCCCACAGTTCTCGATCATCCTCAGCGCGACCGTCGGCGGCGTCGTCGCCGGCCTCGTGCCGCTCTCGATCCTCGGCGAACTGATCTCGATCGGCACCCTGCTGGCCTTCATCATCGTCTCGGTCGGCGTCCTGCGTCTGCGCCGCACCCACCCCGACCTGCCACGGCCGTTCCGCGTCCCGGCGCTGCCGCTGGTCGCCGGCACCGCGATCGTCGCCTCGCTGGCGCTGATGGCGACGCTGCCGGGAGACACCTGGATCCGGCTCGCGGTCTGGACCGCCGTCGGCCTCGCGATCTACTTCCTCTACGCCCGCGAGCACAGCGGCGAGAAGATCGCCGCGATCCTTGCCGGCTCGGCTCCGAAGTCGGGACCGCAGGCCTGAGCGTGAACGGCCACCTGCTGGCGCGGGCGCCGCGCAACGTCAACCTCGGGGCGCTCCATCTCGCCTTCTTCGTCGCGGCGATCACGACCGAGCTCTGCATTCGCACCCAGCTCTACCTGACTCACTATCCGCAGCTCGGCGGCCACGGCCTGCACATCGCCCATCTGCTCTGGGGCGGCCTCTTCATGCTCGTGGCGCTGGCGATCCTGCTCAGCTTCCTCGGCCGCCGCCCGCGGCAGGTCGCGGCGCTGGTGGCCGGCGTCGGCTTCGGCTTCTTCATCGACGAGCTCGGCAAGTTCATCACCGCCGACAACAACTACTTCTACAAGCCGGCGGCGGGGCTGATCTACCTGATCTTCATCGCCCTCTACCTCGGCTCGCGCGCCTTCCAGCGCCACCGTGGGCTGAACGAAGCCGAGCGCGTGCGCAACGCGATCGAGCTGATCGGCGAGGCGACCCAGGGCCCGTTCAAGGTCGAGTACCGCGACCAGGCGCTTGATCTGCTCGCCGCGGTGCCGGCGACGCATCCCCTGCGCGAACCGCTGACCCGGCTGGCCGAGGGGATGGACACGACGCCGAGCCCGAACCCACCCTGGTACCGGCGCTTCGCCGACGGCGTCGCGGCCCGCTACGCGCTCTGGTCAGAGCGCGACTGGTTCCACCGCGTCGTGATCGGCGTCTTCGTCTTCTGGGCCGCGGCCTCGGTCCTGACCATCCTCGGCCTGCTGCTCTCCTTCGGCTTCGCCGGTGACGCCGCCCGCGCCGGCTTCCAGGAGGACACGATCCCGCACCTCAACTTCCTCAACTGGGCGACCCTGATCTCGACCGCCGTCTCCACCGCCTTCGTCGTCGTCGGCCTCACCCGCCTGCGCCACGACCGCCTCGACGCCTACCGCTGGCTCTCCTGGGCGCTGCTGGTCTCGATCTTCGTCACCCGCGTCTTCGTCTTCGTCGAGTCCCAGTTCGGCGCCGTCTTCGGGCTCGCGATCGACGTCCTGCTGCTGATCTCGGTGCAGCTGATGATCAAGCAGGAGGCGTGGCGGGCACCGGCTGCGCCGGCTGCTCAGCCTCCGCCTCGACCCGCTGGCGAATCGGTGGCTCCAGCACCCGGCTGAGCACCGGCACGTCGAGGAAGCCCTCGACGCTGGCGTAGAGCATCGCCACCCGCGGCAGGTCGGAGACGTCGTCGATCACGACGGAGCGCGGCACCCACTCGGGGTCGAACTTCTGGTTGAAGTCGCGCAGGCTCTGGATCTGGAAGAACGGGTTGAGCCCCTTCGCCATCAGCCGCTGCAGCCTGCCGCTGAGGCCGGCGTCCTCGGCGCTGTCGAGCAGTCGTCCCCAGGCCGCGAAGTTGAGCGAGAGCCGTTTGAAGCCGCGGGCGCCGAGCGCCAGCGCCGCCTCGGAGATCAGGTACTCGGTGAGGCCGTTGGCGGAGTCGGGCCGGCGCCGCATCAGGTCCAACGAGTAGCCCGGTTCGGAGCCGTAGACGGGGACGAAGCGCAGGAAGCCGGCGACCCGGCCGCCGCTCTCCCTGGCGATCGCGAGCACGAAGTCGTGCTGAAGTCCCTCGACTTCCTCGCCCAGCTCCATCGTGAAGCCGCGCTCGGGCGAGCCGTCGCGCCACTCGGCGCTGATCTCGTTCAGCTCGGCGATCAGCTCCTCGCCCGCCTCGTCCTCGGCGATCAGCTCGAAGCTGTGGCTCTTGCCGACGTGCTTGACGGCGGTGCGCGCCGCCCTCATCCCGGCCCCCTCGAGGCTGAAGCGGTCGGGGTGGACGATCGCCTCGTCGCCGAGGTAGATCGGGTGCATGCCCTGCTCCCTGTAGAGGTCGGCGTCGGACTCGCGGACGGCGAAGAAGGCGACCCGCCAGCCGCGCTCGCGGCAGAAGCCGAGGAACTCGTCGAGGGTGCGGGCGGTGTCCTCGGGCGGGCCGATCGGGTCGGCGGCGACCATCGCGGTCCCGCGCACGTAGAGGTAGGCGACCAGCGAGCGGCCGTCGCTGGAGAAGAAGTAGTTCTTGTCGCGGCGCAGGGCGAAGTAGTCGAGGGTGTCGTCGCCCCACTCGCGGACGATCTCCTCGGCGTGGCGGCGGCGCTCGGCGCTCGGCGGCTCGGCCTGGACGAAGGTGCGCAGCAGCAGGTAGAGGAAGGTCAGCAGGCCGATCACGCCGAGCATGATCAGGGTGATTTCGAAGAAGTCGGCGAAGACTTCGCGGCCGTAGGCGTAGGGCCCGTCGAGCCCGATCATCCCCTTGTAGGCCGTTTCGACGTTGCCCCAGAAGCTGAGGTCGGGGCTGACGTGGGCGCGCTCGGCGAAGAGAGTGATCGAGGTGAAGAGGAATACGAAGAGCAGGTAGGCGGGGACGAAGAAGATCGCCTGGTGGACCGAGCCCTGGTCCCCCCGTGCCCGGAAGTCCTCCCGGAACCAGACCAGCGCGACCAGCATCGCCGCCGCGAGCAGGACCGTGATCGGGTCGGGTCCGTGGACCAGGTGCGCGACCGTCGCGGCGGCGAACAGCCCCACGGCGATCGCCCAGGCTCGGCGCTTGCCCCGACTGAGCCCGCGGGCAACCGCGATCAGCCCGAGCCCGATCGCGACGGAGGCGATCAACCCGGCCGAGCGGCCCTCGCCGCTGATGAAGTCGAGGTGCCCGAGTGAGAAGCGAATCGAGGTGGCGGTCGGCAGCATCGACAGCAGGCCGACGATCACGGTGAGCCATGCCAGCGGCCGCAGCGACCGAGGCCGCGCCGTCGGGGCAGGGGTCGGGGGGGCCTGCGCAAGCGTTGCGAGGGAGGGGCGCTGCTCCTCCGCGGCGGCGAAATCAGCCGCCGACGGAGCCCCGTCTGACGCGACCGCGGCCGCTCCGTCGGCTCCGTCGCCGCCCTCCGGGCGCAGGGTCGGGAAGAGGATCACGTCGCGGATCGCCTCGGCGCCGGAGATCAGCATCACCAGGCGATCGATCCCGATCCCGAGCCCGCCGGTCGGCGGCAGGCCGTACTCGAGCGCTTTCACGTAGTCGTCGTCGACCGGTTCGGCCTCGTCGTCGCCGTCGGCCTGCAGGCGCGCCTCGGAGGCGAAGCGTTCGGCTTGGTCGACCGGGTCGTTGAGCTCGCTGTAGGCGTTGGCGAGCTCGCGCCCGGCGACGACGAGCTCGAAGCGCTCGGTCAGTTCGGGGTCCTCGCGGTGGGCGCGAGCCAGTGGCGAGACTTCGCGCGGGTGGTCCATCACGAAGGTCGGCTCGACCAGCAGGTGCTCGGAGCTGTCGTCGTAGACCTCGGCCATGATTTTGCCCGAGCCCCAGCCCTCGAGGTACTCGACCCCACGCGCGTCGGCGATCTTCCGCGCCTCCTCCACCGGCATCGACGGGTGCATCTCGACGCCGGCGTTCTCCTTGATCAGCTCCGCCATCGTCGCCCGCCGCCAGGGTGGCCTGAGGTCGACGTCGCGACCGTTGATCTGCACCACCGTGGTCCCGATCGCCTCCTCGCAGGCGGTCGCGCAGATCGCCTCGGTCAGGTCCATCATGTCGTTGTAGTCGCCGAACGCCTGGTAGGCCTCGAGCAGCGTGAACTCGGGGTTGTGGCGGGTGTCCAGACCCTCGTTGCGGAAGACGCGGCCGATCTCGAAGACCCGGTTCATGCCGCCGACGATCAGCCTCTTCAGCGGCAGCTCCAGCGCGATCCGCAGGGTCATGTCGATGTTCAGCGCGTTGTGGTGGGTGATGAACGGTTTCGCCGCGGCGCCGCCGGCCTGGCTCAGCAGCACCGGCGTCTCCACCTCGGTGAAGCCCTTCTCGGTCAGCACCCGGCGGGTGGTCGCGATCACCGAGGAGCGGATGCGGAAGACCCGGCGCGAGGGCTCGTCGAGGATCAGGTCGAGGTAGCGCTGGCGGTAGCGGGTCTCCGGATCGGTGACGCCGCGGCGCACGTCCGGCAGCGCCCGCAGGCTCTTGGAGAGCAGCTCGAACTTGGCCACGCGCACGGTCAGCTCGCCGTGGTTGGAGGCGATCACGGTGCCCTCGACGCCGACCCAGTCGCCGAGGTCGAGCTCGGAGAACTCGTGCAGCTCGTCGGAGCCGACCGCGTCGCGGGTCGCCATCAGCTGGATCTGACCGCTCTCGTCCCGGAGGTCGGCGAAGTCGAGGCCGCCGTGGCGGCGCTCGCCGAGGATGCGGCCGGCGATCTTGACCACCTTGCCGGTGTCGGTGCCGGGCGCGAGTTCGGGGAACTCCTCGCGGATCGCCGCCGCCGTCGCGTCGCGGTCGAAGCGCACCGGGTAGGGATCGATCCCGCGCTCCCGCAGCTGTTCCAGCTCCCCGAGGCGGTGGGCGCGGACCTCCTCCTGGAACTCGGTGCGAGCGGCGCCGTCCTCCTCCTGCGCCTCGACGGCGGGCTTCTCCTCGCTGCTCATTCGCGGCTGATCCTAGAGGCCGTCTAGGCGGCCGCGGGGAGCGGCTCGGCGGGTATCGGAGCCTGGGCCTGGGACTGCGAGCGGGCCAGCACTGCCATCCCCGCCAGCGCCACCGCCAGCGCCAGCACGGTTCCGGCGATTCCCGCGGGGGAGGTGTGCAGCGACTCGTTCAGCACGGTGACGCCGATGACGACGCTGGTGATCGGGTCGAAGGCGAGCGCGGTCGCCACCGCGGGGGCGAGGGCGCCGGTGTTGAGCGCCAGCTGGTTGAGGGTCATCGAGGCGTAGCCGACGACGATCAGCGCGTAGAGGTGCCAGTGGACGAAGGCCTCGAAGAGGCCTTCGTCGACCTGGTCGGCGGCAACCTTGGTCAGCGCCGCCGAGAGTGCGAACAGGACCCCGGTCGCGGTCCCCAGCATCGCCGCCCGGCGCGGGGCCGGTCCGCGCTGGCCGAGCAGGACCAGCGGCACGCAGACGGCGGCGCAGATGCCGCCGGTGATCAGCCACTCGCCGAGCGGGGCGTCGTCGCTGCCGCCCGAGGGGTTGGCGATCGTCAGGAAGGCGATCAGCGCCACGACCACCAGGAAGGCGGCGCCGACGTCGATCCGCCGCACCCGCTGGCCGGTGAACTTGGCCCCCAGCGGCAGCGCGAAGACGACCGTGGAGACCAGCAGCGGCTGCACCACCGCCAGCCGCCCGACCGCCAGCGCCACCGCCTGGCAGACGAAGCCGAGCGCGTCGGCCGCGATCCCGGCCAGCCAGACCGGCCGTTTCGCCATCGCCACCAGCAGGCCGGCCCCCTTGCTCTCGGCCGGCTTTTCCAGCCCCGCCCGCTGCTGCAGCACGGTGCCGAACGCGAAGAAGAGCGCCGCCGCGAGGGCGAGAACGATGTCCACGCCCGCACCCTACCCAGGGCGCTCCTGTCCTTGGTAACCCTGTGGGTTACAAAAGGCAGGAGCGCTCAGGGGACCGCGGTCGCCTCGGCGGCATCGGCCGCGGCGCCGCCTTTGGCGCCGGCGCTGACGCCGGCATCGGTGCTGAGGCGATGGGCGAGGTACACGGGGATGATCGAGATCACGATCACGATCAGGGCGACGACGTTGACGATCGGCAGCTGCTGGGGGCGGAAGAGGTTGCGGAAGATCCAGATCGGCAGCGTTTCCTCGCCGGCCCCCAGGGTGAACGTGGTGACGATGATCTCGTCGAAGGAGAGGGCGAAGGCGAGCAGGCCGCCGGCGACCAGCGCCGTTCGCATCGTCGGCAGGGTGACGAAGCGGAAGGTCTGCCAGGAGTCTGCACCGAGGTCGGCGGAGGCCTCCTCGAAAGAGGCCGAGCTGCGCCGCAGGCGGGCGATCACGTTGTTGTAGACGACGACGATGCAGAAGGTGGCGTGGCCGACGATCACGGTGAAGAGGCTGAGGTCGATCCCCAGCACCTGGGTGAACGTGTTCGAGAAGGCGACGCCGGTGACGATGCCGGGTAGGGCGATCGGCAGGATCACCAGGAAGGAGATCGTCTCGCGGCCGAAGAAGCGGTGGCGCGCCACGGCCAGCGAGGCGAGCGTCCCCAGCAGCATCGCGATCGCGGTCGCGACCAGGCCGACCTCGATCGACGTGAGGAAGGATTCGCGGGCGCTTTCGCTTTCGAGCGCCTTCGGGAACCAGTCGAGGGTAAGGCCCGAGGGCGGCCACTGCTGGGTCGTGCCGCTGGCGTTGAAGGCGTAGATCCCAACCACGATCAGCGGTATGTAGATGAACGCGAGGCCGATCCCGACCCCCGTTCGCAGCACCCAGGTTGCGCGCTTGGAGAGCCTCATACGTGTTCGAAGGCCCCCAGCTTCCGCGCCACCAGGAGGTAGGCGATCATGACCACGATCGGGACGATCGCGAGGGCGGCGGCGAATGGCTGGTTGTTGGTGATGTTGTTGAAGATGACGTTGCCGATGAACTGGTCGTTGGAGACCAGGCGCGGCGTGATGTAGTCGCCGAGGGTCAGCGAGAAGGTGAAGATCGAGCCGGCGACGACGGCGGGGAAGGAGAGCGGCAGGATCACCCGGCGGAAGGTCGTCAGCGGGTGCGCGCCGAGGTCCTCGGAGGCGCTGATCAGCGAGCCCGGGATGCGCTCCAGCCCGGCGTAGATCGGCAGGATCATGTACGGCAGCCAGAGGTAGCTCATGACCAGCCAGACGGCGACGATCCCGTAGCCGGGGCCGTGCAGCCCGAACGGCTCCAGCGCCCAGTTGACGATGCCGTCGTTGGAGAGCATCGTGCGCCAGGCCAGGACCTTGACCAGGTAGCTGGACCAGAGCGGCAGCAGGATCGCGACGACCAGGATCGCCTTGCCGCGGGTGCTGGCGATCTTCGCCATGTAGAAGGCGATAGGGAAGGCGAGCAGGGCGTCGGTGACGGTGACCGCGGCGGCGACGCCGACCGTGCGGCCGATGATGTCGCGGTAGACCGGTTCGGTCCAGATCGCTTCGAAGTTTTCGAGGCTGAAGCCTTCGATGACTTCGCCGCTGAGCGCGTCGACCGACCAGAAGGCGGTGACGAGCAGGACCGCCAGCGAGCCCAGGTAGCCGACGACCAGCCAGCCGACCGGGCCGGCGAGCAGCGACCCCACCTGCAGGCGGGGGCGGCCGTAGAAGAGGCCGGCGAGCTTGCGGCCCGCCGACCTCCTCGGTGTGGCTGCCTGGGCAGCCATTGCCTACGAGCTTCCGCCTCAGCCTTTGATCGCGGTCCAGGCTTTGACCCACTCGTTGTAGTCCTTGCAGTCTTCGGACCCGTCGCCGCAGTCCGCAAGGGGGGTTTCCCAGTAGTAGACCCGCTTCCAGAACGCCGGGTTGTCGGCGTGGTAGTCCGAGCAGAAGTCGGGGTTTTCGGTTTCGTCGCAGGCGAGGCTCTGGGCCGGCGCCTCACCGAACCATTCCGCCACTTCGGCGTTCACTTTCGGTTCGATGATCCAGTTCATCCACTCGTACATGCAGTTGGGATGCTTGGCTTCGTTGCTGATCATCCAGGTGTCTGACCAGCCGGTCGCGCCCTCCTTGGGGAGGAAGCCCTGACTGGCGGGGCTCGCCGCCACCGGCTCTTCTTCTTCCAGCAGGGCGAAGTACTGGTACTGCCAGGTGGTCCCCACCGTGGCGTCGCCGTTGGCGAAGGCGGAGATCTGTTTTTCGGCTTCCGACCAGTATTCGCCGACGTTCGGGGCCTGTTCTTCGAGCAGGTTGACCGCCGCTTCGAACTGTTCGTCGTTGAGCTCGTAGGGGTTCTCGATCCCCAGGTCGGGCTGGTGGGCCTTCAGATAGACGGCCGCGTCGGCGATGTAAATCGGGTCGTCGTAGACGCTGATCTTGCCGCTGTACTTGGACGCCAGTTTGGGATCGAGCATCACGTCCCAGGAGGTCGGCGCCGGCGCTACGTCGTCGCCGTTCCACATCAGCAGGTTGGCGCCACGCCCGTGCGGGATCCCGTAGGGCTGGTCGTCGAAGGTGTTGTACGGCTGGTTCTTGAGGTCGGCGAACACCGTCTCGTAGTTGGGCACGAGGTCGACGTTGACCGGGGCCACGTCACCGCCCTCGAAGAGGCGCGCGGTCGCGTTGCCGGAGGCAGAGACGCCGTCGTATTCGCCGGTCCGCATCAGCGCCACCATTTCGTCGGAGGTGCCGGCCACTTTGTTGTTGACCTTGCAGCCGGTTTTTTGTTCGAACGGCTTCGACCAGCCTTCTTCGACGTAGCCGGCCCAGGAGATGAGGTT
>JBFXEM010000045.1:0-8896 GCA_050180135.1 Solirubrobacterales bacterium
TCTCCGACATGGAGTCGACCCACTGGACCAAGATCCGCCGCGTCACGCCCTGGCTGCTGCCGCACGGCGCCCCGCCCGAGCGCGAGTACATCGTCGAGCCGGAATCGATGCTGGACATCACCCAGCCGATGGCCTGCATCCAATGCGGCTCCTGCGTTTCCGCCTGCCTCTCGATGGAAGCCGACCCGGACTTCATCGGACCTGCGGCGCTGGCCAAGGCCTACCGCTTCGTCGGCGACCCGCGTGACGCCGAGACCGCGGAGCGCCTGCATGACCTGGCCGAGGATCCGCACGGGATCTACGACTGCACCCACTGCTTCAGCTGCGTCGACGCCTGCCCCAAGGACGTGGCGCCGATGGACCAGATCATGCGCCTGCGCCGCCGCGCCGGCGAAGAAGGGATCGAAGACCCCAACAGCGGCCACGACCACGAGATCGCCTTCGTCAAGATCATCGAGAAGAAGGGCACCCTCGACGAGAGCCTGCTGCTGCAGGAGTCCTTCGCCCCCGGGGTCAAGGGCAAGCTGAAACCGAGCAAACGGGCGATCAAGGAAATGCTCGGCTCGATCCCGACGGCGATCCGCGGGATCAAAACGGGCAAGATGCGCTCGCTCCCGAAGCTGATCCCCGGCGTCCACCACAAGCTCCCCGACGGCGCCCAGGACGAAGTCAAGGCCATCTACAAGCGGGCCGAGGAGAGCAACATCGAGTTCAACCTGTACATCCACGGCGACGAGGGCGAGCTGGCCGAGATCGAGGCCGAGGAGGCCGCCGCCACGCCTGCCGCCGCCACTGCCAGCGAGGAGACCCCGAATGGCTGATCAGATCAAGGTTGCCTACTGGCCCGGCTGCGTCTCGCGCGGCTTCACCCCGGAGCTGCACGGCTCGATGGCGCTGGTCGCCGACAAGCTCGGGATCGAGCTGGTCACCCTCGACCGCGCCAACTGCTGCGGCGCCGGCGTGATCGCCGAGCACAACCAGGAGCTGGCCGACACGCTGAATGCGCGCACCTTCGCGCTGGCTCAGCAGACCGGGCTCTCGATGATGAACATCTGCTCGACCTGCCAGGGCGCCCAGTCGGAGTGCCAGCAGCGGCTCGACGCCGACTCGACCTACCGCGCCCACGTCAACGAGGCGCTCTCCGGCCAGGGCCTCGCCTACGAGAAGTCGGCCGACGGCTCCTGGAACAACAAAAACTTCCTCTGGCTGCTGGTCGAGGACTACGGCCTCGATCGACTTAAAGCGCAGGTGGTGCGGCCGCTGACCGGCCTGAAGGTCGGCCCCTTCTACGGCTGCTACATCGTGCGCCCGAAGGAGCGACTCGGCTACGGCGAGTTCCCCGACCGCGACATCTACCTCGAGCAGGTGATCACCGCTCTCGGTGGCGAGGTCGTCGAGTACGACGGTGCCCGCAAATGCTGCGGCTTCCCGGTGATCACGATGAACCGCGAGACCTCGCTCAAGCAGGCCGGCACCCACGTTGGCGACGCGATCGACGCCGGCGCCGACTGCCTGGTCACGCCCTGCCCCCTCTGCCACCTCAACCTCGACATGCAGCAGCCCGAGGCGGCCAAGGTCGTCAACCGCGACCTCGGCCTCGCGGTCCTGCACCTGCCGCAGCTGGTCGGCCTGGCGCTTGGCGCCGACCCCAAGCAGCTCGGCATGAGCAAGCACATCGCCTCGACCGGCTGGGTCGAGGAGCGACTTGCCGGCGTTCCTGCCTAATCCTCCAGCGGCAAGGCCGTAAGAGGAGCCGTGCACGCGGGCACGGCTCCTCCGGCTGCCGTCCTCTATTCGCCGGCGATGTAGATCGGTTCGCCGGTTCCGCTGCCGCCCTGGATCAAGCGCAGCTGCGATGACTGCTGCATCGTGGTCGGGCAGAGTTCCGAGGGTCCTTCGAACAATTTCCAGGTGGCCTGGATCCCCAGCGTCGAAAGGCCGTTGACGACCTGGCCGCTGAAGAAGTTGGGCGTGTAGACACAGGCTTCAGCCAGCCCTTCCAGCCGCATCAGGATCTGTCCGCCTTTCTGTTTGGCGAGGACGAACGCGCCCTCCGGCGGCAGCACCCCGAGGTAGACGAACCTGGAGGCGTCATAGCTCAGGGCTTCGAGCCACAGGACCGCTTCCGGTTTGCCCGGGAAGGTCGACGTGCAGCCTTCTTTTTCGCCGAAGTCGAGATGCGTGATCCCGCCTCCAGGGGTCGAGCTGCCGTCTTCTTCGAATTCACCCACGTAGTAGGCCTGGGTGCAGGTGATCGTCCCTTCCGGGCCGAACGTGGAGACGAAGGTGGCCGTGCTTTCCGGTGCCAGGATCCCGCTCAGTTTGGTGCCGGTGAACCCTTGCCCGCTCGGGCAGTCGAGGGTCCCTTCGTTGTATTCGGCCGGCCCTTTGCAGAGCACGGTTCCGGTACCGCCGCCTTCTTCTTCTTCGGATTCACCGCCGATCGAGCCGACAGCGGCTTCCGCCGCGGTCCGCACTTCCGCCGGCAGCGGTCGGTACCAGGACGCGAAGAGGTCTTTCTGACCGCCTTCTTCGGCGACCACGTAGTTGAGGTAGTCGCGGATCGTCGTCCCGGCTTTGTTGCCGAAGACCGCGGCGGCGTTGGCCGGGGCCAGCGTCCAGGTGAGGGTGCAGATCGGGTAGTTGCCGCTGCCGATCGTCGGGTTGGACCCGTAGACGTCGGACCAATCGACGTTCACCCCTTCCGCCCAACCGGCCGGGAGTTCGTATTCTGCGGCGGCGCAGTTCGCTTCGTTTTCGCCCGCCACCGGGTCGGCGAAGCCAACCCCGTTGTAGACGTCGGCGATCCATTTCGAAGCGGATTCCTGGGCCTGCGGCAATGGTGCGTAGGTGATCGTCCCCGCGTTGGCGACGGTGTATTCGATCGTCGCACCGGTACCGCCGACCGCGGCGAGCGCGGTGACCGGGCCCTCGCCTTCCTGGCAGGCGGCTTTGCGCGGCCAGGTCGTGTTCGGGCTGCCGGCTTCCGAGCCCGGCTGCAACTGCGCCCAGGTCTCCGGGGCTTCGCCCGTGCACTCGAGCGCTTCCGGTTCGATCTGGCCGAGGTAGTGCTTGAGCTGGTACGTGGTGCCGGACGCGTCCTGGCGGACCACCCGGGTGATCGCCTGGTCGCAATCGCCTCCGGGTTCGGCATCGGAGGCGGTGACGAGTTGACGCCAGTTGGTGATCCGGCCGGAGAAGACGCCCTCGAGGTCGCCGTTGGTGACCTGGCTCACGACGCAGGCCGCGTGGGCGGGCAACGCCGGCGGGTGGGCGAGGATCGCGATCGCCGTCTGGGCGACCGGGGCGACGACGAGGTCGGAGCCGATCGCTTTCTTGATGTTGGCGAGCTGGGTTCCGGCTTCGCCGACCGGACCCGCCGGGGCCTCGTCGGTGCCGAGGAAGTTGATCCCTTTTTTGTAGAAGACGCCGTCGTCGGCGCCCCATGCGTGCAGCGCGGCACCGCTGCCGATCTGCCCGTAGGAGACACCCGGTTTGCCTTTGCTCCCCTGCGAGCCGCTACAGGCGCTGGCGTCGGAGGAGCCGTTGAAACCGCTTCCTTCGCCCGCTTTCGTCCAGCCAGCCTGCGCCCGCACCTGCAGCGAGGAACCCTGGCCGTCGATTTTGGAGCCACTGCACTGTTCGCCCAGTGCCGCCGCGCTGCCGGGGTGGAGTGCGGCGGTCGCGACAATCAGCAGGGAAGCGCAACCGAGCAGCGCCGCCCGGGGGCGGCGCTGACTTCGTCTTGCCTTGAACATCGTGTTCTCTCTTTCTGTCGAGCTGCATCAATCAGCAGCTTTTCTGTTAATCGAGAGAAGCTAAGCATCGTGTGCGAACCCCGCTGTCGGGCCGACGGGGGATAGCCGAACCGTTTTCCGGCTCGACATCGTCCAAGCTCGGGATCGTCTTCCTGCTCTTCTCGTGCGCCCCGAGGTGCGCCTCGGCTACGACGAGTTCCCCGACTGCGACATCCACTTCGCGGTCCTCGACTGGCTGGAGAGCGCCTCGCCGCGGTCCCCGCCTGACCCGCTCCAGGGTCAGGGTGGCGCCGGGTGGGGGGCGACTTCGGCCAGCTCCCCGCCGCCCATCTGCTCCAGCGTCTTCCCCTTCGGCTCGATCCGCAACGCGGCGGTGACTGCCAGCGCCAGCAGGCAGCAGCCGGCGACGCCGAAGAGCAGCGTCGAGGCACCGAGGTCGTCGAGCAGGATCGGGAAGAAGAAGACGCCGAGGGCGGCGCCGAACTTGGCCGAGGCGGCGGCGAAGCCGTGGCCGGCGGCGCGGATGTCAGAGGGGAAGACCTCGGCCGGCAGCGCGTAGGTGGTCGCGTTCGGGCCGGCGTTCATGGAGAAGTTGAAGAGGGCAAAGCCGACGACGACGAGCGGGATATGGGCTTCTCCTCCCCCCTGCAGCAGCTCTGAGGCGGCGAGGATGCAGAGGGCGATAGCCATCATCGCGAAGCCGGTGATCTGCAGCGGGATGCGGCCGAGCCGGTCGACCAGGACGATCGCCACGGCGAAGCCGAGCGGCAGGAAGATGTCCAGCACCGCCGTCGCCTTGGTCGAGGCGATGTCGTCGGCGATGAAGGTGGTGTCGGCGCCGTGGATCGCCAGCGCCGCGATCAGGGTCGGGGTGAAGATCCCGACCCCGTAGGTGGCGACGTCCATCAGGAACCAGGGGACCGAGGTGAAGATCGTGCGGCGGCGCATGCCGCGGCGGAAGAGGCGCGGCTGGAACAGGGCCTTGATCCCCTCCGGCGGCTCCTCGCCCCTGGCGCGGTCGGCCGCGGTAACCACGACCGGGTGCTCGACCAGGGCCTCGGTGACCGCGATCGCCTCGTCCTCGCGCCCGTTCTGGGCGAGCCAGCGCGGGCTCTCCGGCACACCGCGCCGCAGGAAGACGATGATCAGCGCCGGGATCGCGCCGAAGCCGAGCATCCAGCGCCAGGAGTCGACCTCCGGCGCCAGCTGCAGGACGACGACGCCGACGATCGCGCCCAGCAGGATCCCGACCGCCTGCAGGCTGAAGGCGCTGACCAGCCAGCGACCGCGCCCCTTCGCGGGCAGCACCTCGGCCAGGTAGCTGGCCGCGATCGGGTAGTCGAGGCCGATCGCGATCCCGAGCACGAAGCGGAAGGCGATCAGCGACCAGACGTTCCAGGCGAACACGCAGGCGACCGAGAAGACGATGAAGAGGATCAGGTCGGCGCGGAAGATGCGACGCCTACCGATCCGGTCGGCGAGCGGCCCGAGCAGTCCGGCACCGAAGATGGCGCCGATGATCGCCGCCGCGGTGACCAGGCCCTTTTCGGCATCGCCGAGGCCAAAGTCTTCCGCCAGCAGCGGGCTGGCGACGCCGATGATGAAGAAGTCGAAGCCGTCGAGCATGATCCCCAGCGCCGCCAGCAGCCAGAAGCGGAGGTGGAGGCCGCCGAAGCGGGCGCCGTCGAGCGCCTCGCCGAGGGGCTTTGCATCGCTCGCGTCGCTCACCGCTGCGAAAGCTAGTGCCGGGACGGCGCCGCAACGTGTCAAAACTGTGAAGGGCGGGGCCTCCGATAGCCTGGCATCTGGTGAGCCGGGAAGGCTGGTCGGCGCTCGGATAGCCGTGCCTGAACGCTTCCCATGGATTTCGTCCTCACTCTCCCACTCGCCGCGACCAGCGACACCGCCGGGGTCCTGACCGACCTCTTCCTCGTCCTGCTCGCCGCCAAGCTCGGCGACGAGGTGTTCAAGCGGATCGGCCAGCCGGCGATCATCGGCGAGATCCTCGGCGGCCTCCTGATCGGGCCCTCGGTGTTGGGCCTGGTCCAGATCGGCGAGGTGCTGCAGGTGTTCTCCGAGCTCGGAGTTGTCTTCCTCCTCTTCTGGGTCGGGCTGGAGACCCACATCTCGCAGATGAAAGCGGTCGGCCGCAACGCGGTCACCGTCGGCGCCGCGGGTGCCGTCCTCCCCTTCCTGACGGGGATCGCCCTCGGCCTGCTGCTCGGCGAGAGCAGCGAGACCAGCGTCTTCCTCGGCGCCGCCCTGGCGGCGACCAGCGCCGGCATCACCTCCGCCACCTTCCTCGACCTCGGAATCGCCCGCAGCCGTGCCGCCCGCACCGTGCTCGGGGCCGCCGTGGTCGACGACATCCTCGCCCTGATCCTGCTCTCGGTCGCGGTCGGGATGGCGGCCGAGGGCGGCGTCGACCCGCTGAAGATCGCGCTGGCGCTGATCATCGCGCTCAGCTTCGTAGGCTTCGTCGCGCTCGGCGGCACCCAGCTGTTGGCGCGCCGACCGCGGCTCCTGCAGGCTCCGGCCTTCGCGAAATCGCCGCTGCTGCCGGCGGTCCTGCTCTGCCTCGGGCTCGCCGCCTTCGCGGCCAGCATCGGCCTGGCGGCCCTGATCGGCGCCTTCCTGGCCGGGATGATCGTCGCCGAGACCAAAGACCACACCGCGATCGAGGAGGAAGTGCGGCCGCTCTACGCCTTCTTCCCACCCTTCTTCTTCGCCTACATCGGGATCGAGCTCGACCTTGGCGCCCTCGTCGACGGCGGCGCCCTCCTGCTACTGGCGGCGATCACCGTCTTGGCGGTAGCGACGAAGCTCCTCCCCGCCTACCTCGCCGCCCGCAACCTGGGCCGCGAGGAAGCGGCAATCGTCGGCGTCGGCATGGTCCCGCGCGGCGAGGTCGGGATCGTCGTCGCCTCGATCGGGGCGGCGGAGGGCGTGGTCGACCCGGAACTGTTTGCCGTCGTCGTCGGGATGTCGATCCTGACCACGTTGGTCGCCCCGTTCGCCCTGAAGCGGCTCAGCCGCGGGGCGCGAAAGTCGCAGATATAGCGACTAACCCGCCAACAGGTTCCGCTCGACCAGCAGCTCCGCCACCTGCACCGCGTTGGTCGCGGCGCCCTTGCGGAGGTTGTCGGCGACGACCCACATGTCGAGGGTGCTGGCGTGGGAGGCGTCCTCGCGGATGCGGCCGACGAAGACGTCGTCCTTTCCGGCGGCCTCGATCGCCATCGGGAAGCGCGAGTTGGCCGGGTCGTCGACGACGGTGACGCCGGGGGCGGCGGCGAGCAGCTCGCGGGCGCGGTCGGCGCTGAGCGGCTCGCGAGTCTGCACGTTGACGGCCTCGGAGTGGCCGGTGACGACGGGGACGCGCACGCAGGTGGCGCTGACCTTGATCTCCTGATCGCCGAGGATCTTGCGGGTCTCGTTGATCAGCTTGCGCTCCTCGTCGGTGTGGTCGTCGCCCGCGGCGAAGCTTCCCGCCTGGGCCAGCGGGTTGAAGGCGATCTGGTGGGGGTAGATCGAGGCGGTCGCCGGCTGCCCGTGGAGGATCGCGTGAGACTGGTCCATCAGCTCGTCGATCGCGGCCTTGCCGGTGCCGGAGACGGCCTGGTAGGTGGAGACGACGAGGCGCTCGATCCCGGCGGCGTCGTAGAGCGGCTTCAGCGCCACCACCATCTGCATCGTCGAGCAGTTGGGGTTGGCGATGATCCCCTGGTGGCCCGCGAGCGCCTCCGGGTTGACCTCGGAGACGACCAGCGGGACGTCGTCGCGCATGCGGAAGTAGCTGGTGTTGTCGACGACCACGGCGCCAGCCTCGACCAGCTTCGGCGCCCACTCGGCGCTGACCGAGCCGCCGGCCGAGGAGAGGACGAGGTCGAGCCCCTGGATCGAGGCGTCGCTGATCTCGAGGCAGGTGAGGGCGGAGCCGTTCCACTCGATCTGCTTGCCGGCCGAGCGGGCGGAAGCGAGCGGAACCACCTCGGCGGCGGGGAACTCGCGCGAGGCGAGCAGCTCGAGGATCGTCGTCCCGACCAGTCCGGTCGCGCCGAGCACCCCAACCCTGTAACCGTCTGCGGCCATGACAGCGGGCGGCGGCTCAGCCGGCGACCGTGGGCCGGTGACCGGGCCCGGTCGGGTCCTCGGGGCGGATCGCGTCATCGCCGAGCTCGAAGGTCTTGTGCAGCGCGTTGACGGCGTCGGGGACGCGGTCGGCGGGGATGACGCACGAGATCTTGATCGGCGAGGTGGAGATCATCTCGATGTTGATCCGTTCCTGACCGAGCACCTCGAAGACCTTGGCGGCGACGCCGGGGTGCGAGCGCATGCCGGCGCCGACGATCGAGACCTTGCCGATCTCCTCGTCGGTGCGGACCTTGAGCGAGACGTCGCCGAGCCCGGCGATCACGTCCTTGGCGGTCTGCAGGTCAGCGCGGTCGACGGTGAAAGAGAGGTCGGCGAGCTGATCGCCGCCCACCGGCTCGTTCTGGATGATCACGTCTACGTTGACGTTGGCCTCGGCCAGGGCGGTGAAGATGCGGCCGGCGACGCCGGGCTCGTCGCGGACGCCGTTGAGCGTCACGCGGGCCTCCGCGTTGGAGTGGGTGACGGCGGTTACGAAAGGGTTCTCCATGGTCTGATCCTCGGCTACGACGAGGGTACCGGGACCGTCGTCGAAGCTGCTGCGGCAGTGGATGCGGACGCCGTGGTTGCGCGCGTACTCGACCGAGCGCAGCTGCAGGACCCCGGCCCCGGAGGCCGACATCTCGAGCATCTCCTCGAAGGAGACCTGGGTCAGCTTGCGGGCGCTGGGGACGATCCGCGGGTCGGCGCTGAAGACGCCGGCGACGTCGGTGTAGATCTCGCAGACGTCGGCGTCGAGGGCGGCCGCGAGGGCGACGGCGGTCGTGTCGGAGCCGCCGCGGCCGAGCGTGGTGACGTCGCGGCTCTCGGTCGAGACCCCCTGGAAGCCGGCGACGAGGACGATCCGGTCCTGCTCGAGGGCCTCGGAGAGGCGGTCGGCGCGGACGTCGATGATCCGCGCCGTGGTGTGGGTGGAGTCGGTGTCGATGCCGGCCTGCGAGCCGGTCAACGAGATCGCCTCGTGGCCCATGTCGTGGATCGCCATC
>JBFXEM010000046.1:0-8858 GCA_050180135.1 Solirubrobacterales bacterium
TTCGCCGCGCTGGCAAGCAGCCTGCTGCTGCTGGGCGTACTGCTCGCGGCCGGCCCGGAAGAGATGCTCGCGGCGCTGCCGCTGTTGGTGCTGCTGGTCGCTCTGGTCTTCTGGATGTACCCGGGCGAGCAGCTGATCGTGCGCCTGGCGGAACGGTTCCGCCCGCGCCGCTTGCGGGCCGCCTCGACGGCGCCGCCGACTCGCGGCGCCGCCCTGCGCACCCGCCCGGCGTTGGCCGAGCTGGCGAGCGTGCGGCCGCTGCGCGGCCCGCCGGCGTTCCTCTCCATCTGATCTAAGGCGACCGCCTGCCCGCGGACCTGCTGTCGCGGGCGAGAGCGTGCGCCCCGGCCCCAGCCCGGCGCCGAGCGTGCCGGGCGACGATGAGAGGAACGACATAAGAACCGCATCACTCGAAGCGGAGTGCTCGCTGCCCTGACGGCCGCGATCGCTCTCGCGATCGCCCTACCCCTGGCCAGCGCCCATTCCGACCACCACGACGAGGGCGCCACCCAGAAGGTGGCGATCGACTTCGCCGCCGTCAACGGCAGCAAGCCGGTCTCCTGCGGCAAGCCGATCGCCGGCCTCGGCACCACCTCCCGCACCGCGAAGCTGACCGACCTGCGCTTCTACGTCTCCGGCGTGCAGCTGCTGCGCAAGGGCGGCGGCGCGGTGAACGTGGAGCTGCCCGCCAGCTCGAAGTGGAGCTACACAAAGGGCGAGGCGGCGGTGACGCTGATCGACCTCGAGAACGGCACCGGCAGCTGCGCCGCCGAAGGGACCAAGGCGATGAACGCCTCCGTCCGCGGCACCGTGCCCGAGGGCACCTACACCGGCGTCCGCTACAGCGTCAGCGTTCCTGACTCGCTCAGCCACACCGACCTGACCGCGATGCCCTCGCCGCTGAACGTCACCGCGATGGGCTGGTCCTGGCAGTTCGGGCGCAAGTTCACGAAGATCGAGGTCAGCGAAGACGGCGGTCCCAGCTGGGCATCGAAGACCTTCTACGTCCACGTCGGCAGCACCGACTGCAAGGGCGACCCGGCCGCCGGCGAGACGGCCAGGTGCAGCCTGCCCAACCAGGACCAGGTGACGCTGAAGAAGTTCAACCCGGCCAAGCAGCGGATCGCGATCGATTTCAAGAAGCTGCTTGGCGGCGTCGACGTGGCGAGCAACGGCGGCTCCACGGGATCGATGGGCATGGAAGGGATGGAAGGGATGGAAGGGACGGGCAGCACCCCGGGGTGCATGTCCGAGACCACCGACCTCGACTGCCCGCCGATCTTCAAGGCGCTGGGGCTGAAGCTCGGCACCACCAAGAAGACGACGCAGACGGCGTTCCGCGTCATCGGCAAGTGAGCATGGCGCGGGATCGCGGCCGGGATCGCGGCGCGGCGGTCCCGCGCCGCCTGCTCTCGAAGGTCCTGGGGCTGGCGCTGGCGGCGGTTCTCGCTGCCGGCGCCGTGCTCTATGGGCTGGCCTCGGCCGAGTCGGTGGCGCCGCCCCGGGCGCTCTGGACCTGGTCGCTGCCCCAGGGTTTCCCGCAACCGCGGGTCCCGGCCGGCAACCCGATGAGCCGCGGCAAGGTGGCGATCGGCCACCGGCTCTTCTACGACGTGCGCCTCTCCGGCAACGGCACGCAGTCCTGCGCCAGCTGCCACCGGCCGGAGCTGGCCTTCACCGACGGCCGCACCGTCGCCGTCGGCTCGACCGGGGAGAAGCACCCGCGCAACGCCCAGTCCCTGGTCAACGTCGTCTACCACTCGACCCTGACCTGGGCCAACCCGGCGCTGGTCTCGCTCGAGAGCCAGATGGCGGTGCCGCTGTTCGGCACGAACCCGGTGGAGATGGGCCTCACCGACGCCAACAAAGGTTGGGCGCTGCGGCGGCTACAGCGCGACCGCTGGTACGCGAAGCGCTTCCCGCGCGTCTTCCCGCAGGCCCGCCGACCCCTCAACTGGTCGACCGTCGTGCGCTCGATCGCCGCCTTCCAGCGCACGATCGTCTCCGCCAGCTCTCGCTATGACCGCTTCCGCCGTGGCGAAGCGAAGCTGACCGCCTCCGAGCGCCGCGGCTTCTCACTCTTCATGGGCGAGGACGCCGAGTGCCACCACTGCCACGGCAGCTTCATCTTCGACGACCAGACGACCTATGTGGGTTCGCCGCGCGAGAGGCCGAAATTCCACAACACCGGCCTCTACAACCTCGGCGGCACGGGGGCCTTCCCGGCGCCGAACCGCGGCGTCTTCGAGATCACCGGGAAGCCGCAGGACATGGGCCGCTTCCGCGCCCCCTCTCTGCGCAACGTCGCCCGCACCGCCCCGTACATGCACGACGGCTCGATCGCCACCCTTCCGGAAGCGGTCGACCACTACGCCAACGGCGGCCGGGTGATCAGCGAAGGACCGCTGGCCGGCGACGGCCGCGCCAACCCATATAAGGACCCGCTGATCGCGGGCATCGACCTCAGCCCCCGCGACCGCGCCGACATCGTCGCCTTCCTGACGACTCTGACCGAACGCGACTTCTCCAAGGATCCGCGATTCGCGGACCCGTTCAAGCGGCGAGGGAGCTGAGACCGGATAGGGTTCTCGATTCAAAGAGATCTGGGGGAAATCCTTGCTTGCTGGCATTCGCGCGGTCGCCACCGGTGCCCGTCGCGGTCCTTCGTTATTGCTGATCGCCGTCGCCGCCTTCGCGGCGGTCACGGTGCCGATCGTCGCCGGCTCGGCGGGGGCCGCGCGAGCGGCAGAGGGCGGCGGGGCGGCCTGCGGGGACAGAGCCAGCGCGCCGCGCCTGTCGATGGCGGGCGGTCCGATCGCCGCCAGGGGTGACGACGACCCGGTCGAGGCGCCGTTCGACGTCACCTCGTTCCTGAAAACGAGGATCGCCGGGGCGGGGCTCGAGTGGGCCGCCGGCCTGGGCTTCTCCTGGTTCGGCGAAATCACCGGCCTCAAGAAGGCGATCCTGCCGAACACCCCCGAGCGGCAGACCCTGCGCAAGCTCGAACAGATGAAAGAACAGCTCGACGACATCTCCAAGCGCCTGGACGAGGTGAGCGCGAGCATCGCCAGCGTCATGGCCGAACTGCGCGAAGGCCGCTTCAAACAGGAACTGAAAGAGCTCTGCACGATCGCCGCCGACCAGCGGGGCGCCTTCAAACGCTATGCGGTGGCGATCCGGGCCGGCGTCAAGCTGGGGCTGGTCCTGACCAAGGACCCGGCGCTGGCCGAAGTCAAAGACTCCAGCGGCGAATCGCCCCTGGAAGCGGCGATCGCGGCGAAAAAAGACTTCTACGAGTTCTACAACTCCGGCCCCAGGGTGGAATCGGGGATCGCCTCCCTGCGCGCGGCGCTCGTCCCGCGGGGCGAACAGGAAACGATCTTCCAGCTCTACGGGAAGGTGTTGCTGACCCACCGCTTCCTGACCACGGCCGACTCCGAAGCGCTGCGGGCGCTCTATCCCGAGTTCGCCAACGTGCGCGCGCTGGCCTCCTGGATGGCGGCCGAGTTCTGGGCCGGCAAGAAGCAGTCGCCGGAGGTGACCGAAGTGCTGCAGGGCTTCCTCACCGACAGCAAGGACGCGGAAGGGATGCTGCCGCGGAAGATCCCGCCCGGCGTCGTGGTCGATCTCGGCGACGCCGGCGGCAAATCGGAAACCGCCAAAAACGCGAACAACGTGCCGATGTGGTTCGCGCCGACCGGCAAAGACCTGGGATGGCTGCCGGACAACGTCCTGCCGGCGCCGTTCGGGACGATCGCGATCCGCGAGGTCGACGACGAACTCAAACGGGTCAACAACCCGGGCAAAGACGAACGGCAGGATCTCGGCAAGGGCTGGGCGGCGCCGAGCAAGGCGCAGTTCACGGCGCTGATCTCCAAGGACTGCACCGCCAACCCGAAGGACCCGAAGAGCTTCGCCGGCAAAGAGAAGTGCACGACGGCGCTGAAGAAGGGCCAGAAGGTCGCAGGCTACCTGCTGAGCATCATGGAAGACAACAACACCTGGCAGCACCTCTTCTGCGAAAGCGGGCCGAAACAGGACTGCGCCGAAGGCGCCGGGCCCAGGCCGAACGGGCCCCACGCCTTCGTCTGGACCAACGAAGCGTTCCAGCAGACGATCAAATGCGGTTACGAACTGCTGCCCCCCTTCCACGTCTTCCACCGCACGTACAACACCTACAGCGGCATGCGCACTACCGCGGAAGGCGCCTCCCCCGACGTCTTCCCGCACCTGCCGGGAGTGTCCCCCTACAGCCAGGTCTCAGACGAAAAGCCCGCCCTCTACTCCTGTGACAACTACCTGAAAGAACTGGCGCTGGGCAGGCCCCCGACGGTGCCCCGCAACTCGCTCGTCGAAGGCGTCCTGCTGGCGACCCGGTTCACGGGCGACCAAGACCTCGCCCGCGGCATCGACTTCATGGGCCAGCGCGTCGCCCCCGACCCGCTGAAGGCGGTCCTCACCTGCGCCGGCGAGCCGACCACGATCCGCGGCAGCAAGCGCAACGACCGGATTCGCGGCACCCGCCGACGCGACGTGATCGCCGCCGGCGCCGGCAACGACGTGGTCAAGGGACTCGCCAGCGACGACCTGATCTGCGGCGGCCCCGGCAACGACATGCTCAATGGCGGCCCCGGCGACGACCTCCTCCAAGGCGGTCCCGGCAAGGACCGCCTCAGGGGCGGGCGCGGCAAGAACAAGCTGCGCCGCTGAGCCAGCGCGGCGGGCACGCCAGACGTGCTGCTTTCGGTCAGCCTTCTCCCCCACCCGGAGCAGCGATCAACGACTGGCACTCTTCGCTGGCGGCTTTGAACTTGGGGTCGCTCTGGTCGACCTCGGCTTCGGAGAACACCGGCCCTTCTCCGCTCAGGTTCGGATCGGGAAGGTCGTAGCCGTTTTCGCGCACGCAGGCGACGTAGTCTTCGATCGACACTTCGAACTCGGGCGAGTCGGCCGGAGGACCGCCCGGGCCACCCCCCTGAGGCGCTTCGATGCCGCATTCCTCGAAGGCCTTCTGCATCTCTTCGCCGCCTTCGAAGCCCTCCGGCGGGCCACCCTGGGGCGGTTCTCCGCTCGGCGGTGCGCCGCCTTCGGGCGGTCCCCCCGCGCCCATTTCAGGTAGCTCGACGCCCTGTTCTTCCAGGCAGGCCTGAGCTTCGTCGTCGATTTCGAAGCCGCCGGGGCCGCCGGCGGAAGGCGTGCCGCCCGCTTCGGCTTCGCCGCTGGTCGACGCGGCCGTTTCGGTGCTGGTCGATTCGTCGCTGGAGCCGCCGCAGCCAGCGGCGACGATCGCCGCCAGCACCGCGCCCATGACCAGCAGCCCCCAGAGGGGCTTGCGGCCGGATTTGAGGTTGTTCGTCGTGTTCATCGTGTTCCTCTCGTATTCGGAGTCCTTGCGGAAGTCAGGAAGCGGGCTCATTCGCCGAACAGCGATTCGACCGAGTCGCCGCCTTCAGGGGATGCGCGGCCGCCGAATTCGGGCAGGCCGGATTCGACGCCCGCTTCGGTGGCGCTGATCGAGCTCGCTCGGACGGTCGAGCCGTTCTTGGAGCCCTGAACCACGACGCTGTCGCCCGGCCGGATCTTCTTCACGCCGCTGTTCGCCTCGCGGGTGATCGTCGAGCCGTCGCCGGCCTTGACCGCCACGGTGTTGCCTTCCCCGTCCTTGACGTAGATGGTGCGGCCGTCGACGCTGGAGACGGTCCCGGTGACCGCCGCGTCGGAGCCAGCGCCGGGTATCGAGGGAAGGCCCGCGCCCGCGCCGCCTTCGCCTTCTCCACCCGCGGCGGCAAGGGCGGCGGGAAGTTCGCCGCCGCCGGGGAACCCGCCCACCGAGCCTCCTTCGCTGCCCTTCTGGATCAGCACGCCGCCGAGAAAGCCGGCGGCGGCGATCAGCACCGCGACCAGGAAGATCGGCAGCGGCGCGAGCAGGCGACTGCGCGGCCGCGGCGGCAACTCCTCTTCCTCTTCCTCCCAGCCGTCGGACTCGGATTCGGAGTCGATCCACTCCTCGCCCTCGACGATTTCGTCGCTCTCAGGCTCGATCACTCGGGTCATCTCGTCCTCCGCCTCGGGTTTGTCGTCTCGCTCACTCAAATCTCAATGCCTCGATCGGGCGCAGGCGCGCGGCCCGCATCGCCGGGTAGGTGCCGAAGAAGAGGCCGGAGCCGAGCGAGGCGCCGGCAGCGAGGGCGATCGAGTACGGCGCCACCACCGGCTGCACTCCGGAGATCCGGAACTGGCTGCCGATCAGCCCGACCGCGATCCCCGCCAGCCCGCCAAGGGCCGAGACCAGCAGCGCCTCGGCGAGGAACTGGGCGAGGATGTCGCCGCGGCGGGCGCCGATCGCCTTGCGGATCCCGATCTCGCGGGTGCGCTCGGTGACGCTGACCAGCATGATGTTCATCACCCCGATGCCGCCGACCAGCAGCGAGATCGCCGCCACCCAGGCGAGCAGGGTGGTGAAGACGCCTTCGCTGGAGCTCGAGGCTTCGATGATCGAGCCCTGGTTGATCACCGTGATCCCTTCGCTGATCCCGTGCCGCTCGTTCAGCACCGAGGTGATCTGCGCTTCGGCCGCGCCGATCGCCTCCTTGTCGACCGCCTGGACGGTGATCGAGCTGAGTTCGCCGTAGCCGGCGAGCGAGTCTTCGACGGCGCTGATCGGCGCCATCACCACGTCGTCCTGGCTCTGGGTCCCGCTCGAGCCCTTCGACTTGGTCACCCCGATCACTTCGAAGCTCTTGCCGTTGGCCTGGATCGTCTGCCCGACGGCGCTCTGGCCGGGGAAGAGTTCAGTCGCGACTTCGGGGCCGATCACCGCCACGCGGGCGCGTTCGTCTACCTGCTCGGCGGTGAAGAACGAGCCCGATTCGACCTGGTAGTTGCGGGCTTCCGCGTAGCTCGGGGTGGTGCCGACGAGTTCGCTCGGTTCGTAGCTGGAGCTTTCGTGGACCAGTTCCACCCCGCTCGCGTTTAGGACGGGCGAGGCGCTCTTGATCGCCGGCGCCTGTTCGGAGTCCTCGAGCGCCTCGACGTCTTCCTCGCTCAGGGTGACCGCGACGCTGGTCGAACCGAGCGTGGTCGCACCCGGCGTCGCCATCACCGTCAGGGTGTTGGAGCCCAGCGCGTCGATGCTTTCCTGGACCGCGTTGGAGGAGCCCTTGCCGACCGCGATCAGGACGATCACCGAGGCGATCCCGATCGTGATCCCGAGCACGGTCAACGCCGTTCGCATGCGGTGGGACATCAGCCCCACCCAGGCGGTGCGGATCGTCTCCACCGCCATCAGGCGCTCCTGAGAACCGCATGCTCGTGCTCGGAGACGGGGTCGTCTTCGACCGCGAGGTCGGAGACGACCCGGCCATCGGCAAGGCGGATCAAGCGTTGCGCGTGGGCGGCGACCTCGTCCTCGTGGGTGATCATCACGACCGTCCGCCCCTGGCGGTTCAGGGTCGCGAAGATGCCGAGGACGTCGGCGGTCGAGCGCGAGTCGAGATTGCCGGTCGGCTCGTCGGCGAGGATCAGGGCCGGGTTGGCGACGATCGCCCGCGCGATCGCGACCCGCTGCTGCTGACCGCCGGAGAGCTCGTTGGAGCTGTGGTCGACGCGGTTGGCCATGCCGACCCGGGCGAGCGCGCGCAGGGCCCGGCGGCGGCGCTCGGGTCGGTCCAACCCGGCGTAGGCGAGCGGCAGTTCGACGTTCGCCAGGGCGGAGATCTTCGTGACCAAGTTGAAGCCCTGGAAGACGAAGCCGATCTTGCGGTTGCGCAGGTCGGAGAGCTCGTCCTCGCTGTGGGTGCGGACGTCGACGCCGTCGAGCAGGTAGCGGCCGCTGGTCGGCGCGTCGAGGCAGCCGAGCGTGTTCATCAGCGTCGACTTGCCGCTGCCCGAAGGGCCCATGATCGCGACGTACTCGCCGCGCTCTATCCGCAGCGAGACGCCTCGCAGGGCATGCACCCGCATCTGCCCCATCAGGTAGGTGCGGGTGAGGTCGTCGACGCGGATGACGGGGTGGCGACGGGTGTCCATCACGGGGCTCCCGGGAAGCCGCTCGGGGGGGCGCCGCCGCCGAAGCTCGGCAGGCCACCGCCGCTGCCGAAGTCCGGCAGCCCGCCTTCGGCGCCGCCTTCCGTCCCTCCCGTCGGGACGGTTGCTTCCGGCAGTACCACGGTTTCCCCGGCCTTCAACCCGCTGAGGACCTCGGTCGTCTCGTCGCCGACCAGGCCGGTCTCAACCGTCTTCTGAACTTCCTTGCCGTCCTCTGCGACGGTGACCGTCTTGCTCGGGCCGGAGGTGACGGCTTCGTTCGGCACCGTGATCGCGTCGCTGACCTGTTCGACGACCACCTCGGCGCTCGCGGACATTCCCGCCCGCAAGCCCTCGGCCCGTTGGGTGAGAAGAATCGTCGCCGGGTATTCGACGACGCCGCCGCTGGAGCCTTCGCTCGGCAGCACGTCGACCTTGGTGACTCGGCCGGCAAGTTCGGTGCCTTCCATCGAGCTGATCGAGATCGTCGCCGGCTGCCCGACCTTGACCTTGCCGATGTCGGACTCGCTGAAGGAGATCTCCATCTTCAACCTGTCGAGCTGGGTGAGGACGATGAACGCCGAGGAGGAGGATTCGCCGGTGCCGGTGCTCGACCCGCCCCCGCCGCCGAGCGCAAGGCCGCCGCTGGTTGCTTCGCTTGATCCGCCGCTCGGGCTCGATCCGCTGCTCCCTTCGCCGCTCACGGTTTCGCCGACCGCGCCGGAGATCGAGGCGACGGTGCCCGTGAAGGGAGCGCGCGAAGTGGTTTCGCTGACTTCCTGTTCGGCGCTCTCGACGCTCAGTTCTGCCTGGCGCAGGGTCGCGGCGGCGGG
>JBFXEM010000047.1:0-8783 GCA_050180135.1 Solirubrobacterales bacterium
GGCCGCTGCAAGCTAGCACAGACCGGTTTCGGTCAACCGCCAGAGCGGGTATTTCGCAGGACCTACTGATGCCACCTTCCCAGAGCACGAGCTCAGGCGTGATGGACCTCGTTGGCAACGGGGAGCTTTGCGCTGCATATCAACCGATCGTCGAGCTGGAGAGCGGACGGGTGGTCGGATACGAGGCGTTGGCGCGCGGTCCCTCCGGATCGGCCCTGGAATCGCCGCGGGCTTTGTTCGCGGCAGCCGCCGCGGACAGCGTGACCGAACCGTTCGACCGCGCCTGTCGCGAGGTTGCGGTCCAGGGCGCGCTGGAGGCGGAACTCGGGCGCTCCGAGCTCCTCTTCGTCAACGTCGAGCCGACGGCGTTGAGCGCGGGTGGCGTTCTCGACCGGCTCTCCGACGGTGAGCTCGAGCGGCTCTCGGTCGTGGTTGAGCTGACCGAGCGCGACCTGGCGGCGCGGCCCGGCGACGTCCTCGCCGCAGTCCACTGGCTGCGCCGACGCAACTGCCGCGTCGCCCTCGACGACGTCGGCGTCGACCCCCGCTCGCTGGCCCTGATGCCTTTCCTCTCCCCCGACGTGATCAAGCTGGATGTCCAGCTGACCAAGAACCGGATGCCCGAGCCCGACGCCGCCCGCTTGCTGAACGCCGTCAGCGCTGAGGCCGAGCGCAGCGGCGCCGTCTTGCTGGCGGAGGGGATCGAGAACGAGCAGGACAAGCGCCGGGCAATCGCCCTCGGCGCGACACTCGGCCAGGGCTGGCTCTTCGGCCGGCCGGGGCCGCTCGAGCGGGCCGCTGACGTCGAGCTGGCGCCGCCGCTCTCTCCCCGGCACCCGGCCGAGGCGCCGACCCAGACGCCGCTGGAGCTGATCGCCGCCTCGCGCGAGCTGCGCCGTGGCGACAAGCGGCTATTGCTGGCGCTCTCGCGACAGCTCGAGCGCGAGGCGCTGGCGCTGCACGGGGAGGCGGTTGTGATCTCGACCTTCCAGGACGCCAGCTTCTTTACCCCCGGCACGAGGCTGCTCTACGAACGTCTGGGCAAGAGCGCGGCCCTGGTCGGCGCGCTCGGCGTCGGCCTCGCCGCCGAGCCGGGTTCTGGGGTCCGCGGCGCCAGCCTGTCCACGGAGGACCGGCTCTGCGGCGAGTGGGACGTGCTGGTCGTCGGCCCCCACTTCGCCAGCGCCTTCGTCGCCCGCGACCTCGGTGACGCCTGTGCCGATCTCAATCGCCGCTTCGACTATTTCGTCACCCATGATCGCGAGCTCGTCCTCGCCGCGGCCCGCTCGCTGCTGCCGCGCATCCTGCCGATCGCCTAACCGGGAGGGTTCAGCGGCGGCGCAGCACGAGGCGGCGGTTCGCCGTGACCCCTTCGGTCAGCGTCGCAGTGACCCTGACGGCCAGCTTCCCGCGCCGCTTCAGCATCCGGGTTCCACGCCTGCCAAGGCGCAGCGGCAGGCGCCTGCCGGTCTGTGGCTGCATCTTGTAGCGCTGGCTGGAGAGCGCTACGCGGCGTGAGCCCCGGATCGCGACCAGGCGCAGAAAGCCGCTGCAGGCGTCGCCGGCGGCGCCTCCTGCGCAGTTGAACCCGACCGTCGCCAGCCCGCCAGAAACGCGGCCGGGCCGCGGGCCGATCCGCATCGAGAGCGGTGGCGGCAGGAAGGTGCCGACGACCCCGGGCGCCGCCAGCTCGGAAAGTTCGGGGCTGCCCGCTTCCACTTCCTGCAGGCCGGTGGCGAACCAGAGGGCGTCGCCGGGCCCCTCCGCAAGCGCGGTTACCGGATACCGGCAGGAGCTGTAGATGCAGGCGGGTTCGCCGGTCTCGCCGGTCGTGGAGATCGAGCCGACCTTGTTGCCGGCCGTGAACCAGATGTTCTCGTCGGCGCCGACCGCGAGCTCATAGGTGCCGAGACTCGCTGCGACCCTGAACTCTTCGATCTCACCGTTAGGGGTGATGCGGCCGATCCGCGGCGCCGCTTCCTCGCTGAACCAGAGGTTCCCGTCCGGGCCCACGACGATCGCGTGTGGGCGGCTGGCGGGATCGGGCAGCGCGAACTCGGTGACGGCCCCGCCAGGGGTCACCTTGGCGATCTTCCCGCGGTCCTTCTCGGTCACCCAGAGAGCGTTTTCGGGGCCGACGGCGATGCCGGTGGGTCGGGCTCCGGCTGGCAACGGGAACTCCAAGATCGCCCCGTTGTAGGCGATCCTGCCGACCTTGTTGGCGCTTTCCTCGGTGAACCAGATCCCACCGGGCCCGGCGGCCAGCGCGGTCGGCGTCGCGGCGGCGGTCGGAAGCGGGAACTCGGTGATCTCGCCTTTGACGGTGGCGCGGCCGATCGCGTTCGCGTAAGGGTCGCTGAACCAGAGGCTGTCGTCGACCCCCGCGGCGATCTCGGCGGCGCTGTCGAAGGCCCGCCCGGGGAGGTCGAATTCCCTCACCTCCCCGCTTGGGCTGACGCTGCCGACGACGTCGTTGGAGAGCGCGTAGTCGTGGCCGACGAACCAGACCCGGCCATCGGCTCCCGCCGCCAGGCCCAGCGCCCGCGTCCCCGCCCCGAGCGCGAACTTGGTCGTCTGACCCTGGGTGGCGGCGACGGCGGTGGAGGCCGAGCCGAAGAGGGAGAGGAGCAGCGCGGCGCCGATCAACGCCGAACGCGAAAGATGCTGAGTACCGGGACAGCGCATCGCCGGCTTCAACCCCGGCCAGGCTGCGAAGTTTCGAGCACGGCGGGGGTTAACCGTCGGAGGCCCGCACGAAGCTCGCGCAGACCCGCCTCGCGTCGTCGACGTCGCGGTGCATCTGCTCGACCAGCTCGTCGATCTCGGTAAAGCGCTTCTCGCCGCGCAGGCGTTCGAGGAACGCGACCCTCAGCACCTTCCCGTAGAGGTCCTCCGTGTGATCGATCAGGAAGGTCTCGATGAGGACGCCGCGGCCGCTCTCGAAGGTCGGGCGAACGCCGACGTTGACGGCGGCGGGGTGACCGTTGGCGAAGGCCGCGTAGACGCCGTGGCCGGGGACGACTAGGCGGTCGTCGGGGACCTGGTTGGCGGTGGGAAAGCCGAGCTCGCGGCCGCGCTGGTCGCCGCTGACGACTTCGCCCTCGTACATGAACGGGGCGCCAAGGCAGTGGCGCGCGGCCTCCATCTCCCCGGCCGCGACCAGCGCCCGGATGCGGGTCGAGGACACGGCCTCCCCGTCGATCTCGACCAGCGGCACCACCCGGGTCTCGAACTCGGATCTCGAGCCCAGCAGCGCCGGGTCGCCCTTCGCCTTGGCGCCGAAGCGGAAGTTCTCGCCGACCGAGACCCGCTCGGCGCCCAGGGCCGCGATCAGGATCTCCTCGATGAACCGCTCGGCGCTGCGGTGGGCGAACTCCTCGTCGAAGGGGATCACGACCAGCTCCTCGACCCCGAGGCCGGCGATCACGTCGCGCTTGACCGGGAACGGCATGATCAGCTTCGGCAACGCCGAGGGGTGCAGGATCTCCAGCGGGTGCGGCTCGAAGGTGAGAACGGTGTCGGATCCCTCGATCACCGCCTGGTGACCGCGGTGGACGCCGTCGAAGGTCCCGATCGCGACCCGCCGCGGTCGGGGCTCGACGTCGGCGAGCATGGTCACCTTCATCGCAGCGCCTCCGCCACGGCGGGGACCAGCTCCGCGACCCGCTCGATCGGCACCTCCGTGCCCGCGTCCTCAACCCGGAAGGGGCCGATCGCGGTCCGGCGCAGATCCGAGCAGTAGGCGTCGCCGAGGGTCTCGACCAGGGTGCGCACGTAGGTCCCGGCCGAGCATTCGATCTCGTAGTGGGCGAAAGCACCGTCGCTGGAGAGCAACTCCGCGCGCCGCACCTCGACGTCGCGCTCGGGGGTCTCCACCACCTCGCCGCGATGGGCCTTCTTGTAGAGGCGCTCGCCGCCGACCCGGACCGCCGAGGTCATCGGCACCCGCTGGCGCACCGTTCCGGTCGGCAGCTGCAGTCCCGCCGGCACCACGCCGGTCTCTGTCAGCTCTCCGTCGGGGTCGCCGGTGCTGGAGCGCCAGCCGAGCCGCGCGGTCGCCAGGTAGACCTTCGGCAGGCCGACCAGAAACCGCTGCAGGCGCGTCGCCGGACCGAGCAGCATCACCAGCAGACCGGTCGCGAAAGGATCGAGGGTGCCGGCGTGGCCGGTCTTGAGGCGCCGCTCCCGCTTGACCATCGCGACGGCGTCGTGCGAGGTGATCCCGGCGGGCTTGTCGTAGAGCAGCACCGCTCCCGCAAAATCGCCCCGGTCCATCGCTCAGCTGCCGAGCTGGGTGACAACCTCGGCCGCGAGGAACTCCACGAGGTCGTCGAATTCGAGGTCGGTCGAGAACCCCGCCGCGCGCTTGTGTCCGCCACCGCCGCGCTTGCGCGCGATTGCGGAGACGTCGATGTCTCCCTCGCTGGAGCGCAGGCTGACCTTGCGAGCGGCACGGCCACGGTTGCCGAGGTCACGCACGACCGCGGCGACCTTGGTGCCGTCGATCGAGCGCAGGTGGTCGATCACGCCCTCGGTCATCTCCTCGCCCGCGCCGGTCGCCTCGTAGTCGGCGGCGGTGATGTTGCTGACGACGAGCCGCCCGTCGCAGAGCAGCTGAATCGATTCAAGCGCCCGGGCGATCAGGCGCAGCTTCTCCAGCGGCACGTGCTCGTAGAGGCGCCGGTAGGTGTCGTCGACGTCGACCCCGGCCTCGATCAGCTCGGCCGCGACCCGGTGGGTGTGCGCGTTGGTGTTCTCGTACATGAACTTGCCGGTGTCGGTGATCAAGCCGACGTACAGCGCCGAGGCCATCTCCTTCGTGATCGTGGCCCCGAGCAGCATCGAGAGGTCGTAGACGATTTCGGCGGTGCAGGAGGCGTCGACGTCGACCAGGTTGACGTCCCCGAAGCAGGTGTTGTCGTGATGGTGGTCGATGTTGATCGTGAAGTTGTCCCCGGCGGTGAGGAAGTCAACCGGCATGCGGTCGATGTTGCCGCAGTCGAGGAAGACGATCGTGCGGTCGGCCATGTCGGCCGGGGGCTCATGGAAGACCTCCTCCAGGGGCAGGAAGCGGTACTCGATCGGCAGCGGAAACTCTTTCGCGGCAAGGAACATGACTGAGTCCTTGCCGAGCTGGGTCAGCAGGTGGTGCATGCCCAGGAGCGAGCCGAGGGCGTCGCCGTCGGGCCCCTCGTGGGCGGTCAACAGGAAGCGCTCGCGCGAGCGCAGCTCCTCCCCCACCCGCTCGATGTCAGTCCGCTCCAGCTCCGTCATTTCGCTCATGGTGCGTCCTCGGCGTCGCCCTCGGGCTCGTCCTCGAGCAGTTCCGAGATCCGCACGCCCTTGGCGATCGTGTCGTCGTAGTGAAAGGTCAAGGTCGGGGTTCGCTTCATCCGCGTCTCGGACGCGATCCGGGATTGGATCACACCGCGAGAGGAGCGTAGGCCCTCGAACGTCGCCTCGCGCTCCTCCTCGCTGCCGAGCACGCTGACGTACACCTTGGCGGTGCGCAGGTCGGGGCTGGTCTCGACGGCGGTCACGGTCACGAAGCCAATCCGGGGATCAATCAGCTCGCCCGAGATCGCGGCGCCCACTACCTCGCGGAGCACCTCGTTGATGCGCCGCATGCGAGCGCCGGCCATTCACCTACTCGAGGGTCTGCTCGACCTGTTTCGTCTGGAAGAACTCGATGACGTCTTCCTCCTTGACGTCCGCGTAGCCGTCCAGCACGATGCCGCACTCCTGACCCTCCTCGACTTCCTGCACGTTGTCTTTGAAACGGCGCAGGGAGCCGAGTTTGCCGGTCCAGATGACCGTGCCCTCGCGGATGAGACGCACCTGTGCAGTACGGATCGCTTTGCCCTCGGTGACGATGCAGCCGGCGATGCGACCGACTTTCGAGGCTTTGAAGGTCTGTTTGACCTCGGCCTCGCCGACGGTCTCCTCGACCTCGACGGCCTCCAGCAGTCCCTCCATCGCGTTGCGCAAATCCTCGGTGATTTTGTAGATGACCGAGTAGGTGCGCACGTCGACGCCCTCGCGCTCGGCGGCGCGGCGCGCGTCGGCCAGGGGCCGCACGTTGAAGCCGATGATGATCGCTTCGGATGCCGACGCGAGCATCACGTCGGACTCGTTGATGCCGCCGGTCTGCGAGTGGATGATGTTGATCGCGACCTGCTCCTGCGGGACTTTCGCGATCTCGTCCTGGAGCGCCTCCAGGGAGCCGGCGACGTCGGCTTTGAGGACGATGTTGAGCTCCTTGATCTCGCCCTCCTGGACTCGGGCGAAGACCTCGTCGAGGCTGATCTTGCGAGCCTGGCGGCGGGCCAGCGCCTCGGTCTTGAGCCGGTTCGCGCGCTCCTGGGCGAGCTGGCGCGCGCGGCGGTCGTTCTCGACCACCTGGGCGAATTCGCCGGCATCGCTGACCCCGTCGAAGCCGAGCACCTCGACCGGCATCCCGGGTCCGGCGGCCTCGACCCGGGCGCCGGTGAAGTCGTGCATCGCGCGGACCCGCCCCCACTGCGGCCCGGCGACCAGCGAGTCGCCCACCCTGAGCGTGCCACGGCCGACCAGGACGGTCACGACCGGGCCGCGCCCGGGGTCGAGCTGGGACTCGATCACGGTGCCCGAGGCGGGAGCGTCCGGGTTGGCGCCCAGTTCCTCGAGCTCGGTCACGAGCAGGATCATGTCGAGCAGGTTGTCGAGTCCCTCGTGAGTCTTGGCCGAAACCTCGCAGAAGACCGTGTCGCCGCCCCACTCCTCGGGCGAGATGCCCTCCTGGGCGAGCTCGGTGCGGACCCGTTCGGGGTTGGCGCCCTCTTTGTCGATCTTGTTGACGGCGATCAGCATCGGCACGTCGGCAGCGCGGGCGTGGTCGATCGCCTCTTTGGTCTGCGGCATCACCCCGTCGTCGGCGGCGACGACGATTACGGCGACGTCGGTGACCTTGGCGCCGCGGGCGCGCATCGCCGTGAAGGCGGCGTGGCCGGGCGTGTCGAGGAAGGTGATCGTCTTGTCGTCTTTGTGAACCTGGTAGGCGCCGATGTGCTGGGTGATTCCCCCGGCCTCGCCGGCCGCGACCTCGGTCTCGCGGATCGCATCCAGCAGCGAGGTCTTGCCGTGGTCGACGTGACCCATGATCGTGACCACGGGCGGGCGGTCGACCAGGTCCTCGACGGCGTCGTCGAACTCCGGCTCCTCGGGCTCCTCTTCGGCGGCGCTGACGATCTCCAGTTTGCGGTCGTACTCGTCGGCGATCGCCTTGATCGAGTCGTCGGTCAGGGTCTGGGTGAGCGTCGCCATCTCGCCCATCATCATCAGTTTTTTGATCACCTCCGCGGGGGCCAGGCCAAGCGTCTCGGCGACCTCGCGCACGGTCGCGCCGGAGTTGACCCGGGTGGCCTCGGGCTCGGCCGGGGTGGTCGGGCTCGCGGGCGGCTCCTCGAGCAGCGGCCGGCGACGGCGGCCGCCGCGGCGGCGTGGTGGGCGCTGCGGCGGCGGACCGCCCATCTGGTCGCGGCGGGCGGCCTGGGAGTCGATCACGACGCGGCGTTTTTTCGTCCCGGCGGCACCACCGGCGCCTCCCTGCCCGGAGGCGGGAGGGCGAACCGGTTTGGAAGAGGCCTTGGGAGCCGCGGCCGGCGCAGGCGGAGGCGGCGGGGCGGCGGCGGCAGCCGCCGCTTTCTGCACCGGAGACGGGTTCTTGGGGATGTGTTTCTCCTTCTTGGGCGGCGCCTTCTTGGGCGGCGCCGAGCCGCCGTTGCCCTGGGCGGCTTTGATCGCTTTCACGGCCTCGCCCTCCTCGACGCTGGAGGCAGCCGCCTTGGCCTCGACTCCAGCAGCCTTCAGCGCCGCGAGCAGCTCCTTGGAGCTGACGCCCTGCGCTTTGGCGATCTCGTGAACCCGCTTCTTTGCCACTAGGCTTTTTCAGCCTCCTCGGGTACCTCGGCGGGAGCCTCGGCCTCGGCCTCGACGGCCGCCTCGTCGGCGATCTCCTCCTCGATCTCGGCCTCGACCGGGTCCTCGGCGGCAATCTCGGTCTCGACCTCGGCGATCGCCTCGTCGACGACCTCGTCGAGAACCTCCTGGGCCTCCTCCTCGACCGCCTCCGCCTCCTCGACGAAGTCGGCTTCCGCGCGGGCGACGATCTCGTCGACCTGACCCTGATCGGCATCGGGGTCGGCGAGGATCGCGATCTCGGTCTCGGAGACTCCGGCCAGAACCGCCACCTGGCTGGTCTCGAACCGGGTCAGCGACTGGTGCGCGGGCAGGCCGCAGTAGGTCGAGCCGGGGACGGCGGCGTTCGGGCAGCGGCGGCCGTTGGAGAGCACCGCCAGGCAGCGCCCGTCGGACTGCTCCTCACCCTCGTACTCGATCTCGGTTTCCTCGGAGGCGAAGTCGCTCTCCGATTTGATGTCGACGCGCCAGCCGGTCAGGCGAGCGGCGAGGCGGGCGTTCTGGCCGTCGCGACCGATCGCCAGCGAGAGCTGGTCGTCGGGCACGATCACGGTCGCCTGGCGCTCGTCGTCGTCGACGATCACCTCGCGCACGCGGGCCGGCGAAAGGGCTTTGGCGACGAAGCGGGCGGGCTCGTCGTTGTGGGGAATGATGTCGATCTTCTCGCCGCGCAGCTCGGAGACGACCATCCGCACCCGCGAGCCGCGCGGCCCGACGCAGGCGCCGACCGGGTCGACGCCGTCGGCGTGGGAGACAACGGCGATCTTCGAGCGGTAGCCGGGCTCGCGGGCGACGCCGACGATCTCGACCAGCTTGTCGGCGATCTC
>JBFXEM010000048.1:0-8761 GCA_050180135.1 Solirubrobacterales bacterium
CGCTTTGTCCCAGTTGTCACCGCCGAGGTGGTTGTCACCCGCGGTTGACTTCACCTCGAAGACGCCGTCGCCGATTTCCAGCACGGAGACGTCGAAGGTGCCGCCGCCGAGGTCGAAGACCAGGATCGTCTGGTCGTCTTTCTCTTTGTCGAGCCCGTAGGCGAGCGAGGCCGCGGTCGGCTCGTTGATGATCCGCTTCACCTCGAGGCCGGCGATCTTGCCGGCGTCGGTAGTCGCCTGCCGCTGGTCGTCGTTGAAGTAGGCGGGGACGGTGATCACCGCGCTGTCGACCACTTCGCCCAGCTTCGCTTCGGCGTCGGTTTTCAGCTTCTGGAGGATCATCGCGCTGATCTCCGGCGGGCTGTACTGCTTGCCGCGCACGTCGACGCGCACGTCACCGTTGGGGCCGGCCTCGACCTTGTACGGGACGATCGTCTCCTCCTCTTTTACCTCGGCCTCCTTGCGGCCCATGAAGCGCTTGATCGAGAAGATCGTGTTCTCCGGGTTCATCACCGCCTGCCGTTTGGCCACGGTGCCGACCAGGCGCTCGCCGCCCTCGGTGAAGGCGACGACGGACGGGGTCGTGCGACCGCCCTCCGCGTTCTCCAGGACGGTCGGCTCGCCGCCCTCCATCACTGCCACGCACGAGTTGGTCGTGCCGAGATCGATCCCGATCGTCTTTGCCACTTTCTGCATACCTCCAGGGGTTTCGTTATCTAAGCCTAAGAAATCTAAGTGGGAGTATGGCAGATTATGAGCAGATAGCAAGCAAAGAAAAGGGCGCCGCGCGGGCGCCCTTTCCAAACTCGACCGCGACTTCGCCTAGCGCAGGATCAGCAGCGAGCTGAACAGCCCGGCGTGGTCGGAGTCCCAGTAGCCGTTGTTCTTGACCTGTCCGGTGACTTCCGAGGAGACCAGCTTCACCTTCTTCGGCGTGTTGGTCATCACGTGGTCGACCGTGTGGTTGAACTCGGCCTTGCCGCCGCCGGTTTTGAGGTCGTAGGTCGTTTCCAGGCAGCAGGTGCGCTTTTTCGTCGTCGCCCGCTCGCGGAAGCCGGCCTTCTTCAGCACCCGGTAGGCCTGACCGTCGCCCGGCTTCACTTCCGTCTTGATGTCGGAGTTGAAGTCGCCGACCAGGATCACCGGCTTCTTGCCGGAGGCCGGGCCGCCGGGGCCGACCAGCTCGCCGGCCTGCAGGGCGCGGATGCTCGGGTAGACGGTCTCGGGGTCGAACGCCTCGAGGTGGCTGTTGACGAACTTGAACTTCTTGCTGCCGCGGACCTTGGCTTCGACGCTGGTCCAGCCGCGGGTCACGGCGATTTCGGTGCCGCCGGCCACTTTGACCACCAGCGGGTTGACGAAGTTGGCGCCCTTCGGGTTCGAGGTGACGACACCGTCGCCGACCTTGGCGAGGATCACGTCGCGCATCGTCAGGCGGCCGTTGACCTCGGCGTTGGCGAGCAGGCCGGTGCCGCCGCCGGGACCGTCCCCGGGGACGTTGTTTGCGTTGGCGGGGGCCTCGAAGTCGAACTCGTTCTGGACCATGACCGCCTTGTAGTTGTTGCCCTTCTTGTTCAGCTGCGCGAGCAGCAGGGCGAGGAAGTCGTACTTGACGGTTTCCGCCGACGGTTTGCCGGAGAGGATCGGGCCGACCGAGGGGGGAGCTTCACGCCACAGCGCGACCTCCTGCAGGCCGACCAGGTCGGGTTCCTCGGTGAGGATCTCCTTCGCCAGGCCCTTGGCGCGGACCGGGAAGTTGGTCGCTTCCACCTGGCGCACGATGCCGCCGTTGGCCTCGAAGAATTCAGCCTGCGATTTCGACGCCAGCGCCGGCCCGAGGTCCGCCCCGAGGTAGAGGTTGCGGGTCATCACGTTGACGATCGTGCCTTTGTCCTTGGCGACCTTGGCCTGGGCGACGCCGGCGCAGGCCATGCAGCCGAGTGCGGCGAGCACCAGCAAGAACGCGACCCGACGGGTCGGTGCGGTTAGGTGATTCAAAGTTCAACTCCTCCTGGTGGGTTCGGTTCCCTGCCGGCCCTCAGGGAAACCGTAGCGCTTGGGCGAAGTTGCGGAGGAGGTTTAACCCTGGCCGGCGGTGGCGGCGACGAAGGCGGCGACTTCCTTCGCCTGCTCCTCGTTGAGGATGCCGCCGGGCATCCGGCCCGGGGTGCTGCCGTTGACGCCGTTTTCGACGGCGTTGAGGACGCGGCCTTCGGTCGCCTTGATCGTGTCGGCGGCGGTGTCGCCTTCCGGCGGTCCGGCGGGCGCCAGCAGTTCGTCGAGATCGGGGGCGTAGTTGCCGTCGGTCCCGGCGGCGTAGAGCGTGTGGCAGTTGCCGCAGTTGATCTGGAACAGCTCCTGGCCGCTTTCGAACTTGGCCGGGACGTCCTGGGCGCCGTTCTTCGCGTCCCCCTTGCCGTTGAACACGAGCCAGGGGATGAGGACGGCGAGGACGACAACGAGGCCGCCGAAGACGATGAAGGTGCGCTTGCTCATTTAGCGGCGGGGATACTAATGCCCGCCCCCCGGTTCTTGCGGTACCAGGGGCACATCCGCCGCAGCTCGCACTCGCCGCAGCGCGGTTTCGGGCGGCAGAGCGTGCGTCCGTGGCGGATCAGGTTCATGTGCAGCTCGTAGGCGTCGTCGGGGTCGACGACGGCCAGCATCTCGTCGTGGGCGCGCTCGAAGGAGGCCTTTTCGGGGAAGAGGCCGAGCCGGCCGCCGACCCGGTGGACGTGGACGTCGACCGGGATCTCGGGGATGTCCCAGGTGAATACATAGACGCAGGCGGCGGTTTTGCGGCCGACTCCCGGCAGCGAGAGCAGGAACTCCATCGACTCCTCGCGCGGGGCGCTCGCCACCCACTCGAGGTCGGGCGGGTCGCCGAGCCGCTCGAGGATCGCCTGGATCCGCGGCGCCTTCTGCTTGGCGAGGCCGCCGGGGCGGATCGCCTCCTCCAGCTCGTCCAGCGGCGCGTCGCGGACCTCCTCCCAGGAAGGGAAGCGCTCGCGCAGGGCGGCGAAGGAGCGGTCGCGGTTGCGGTCGTTGGTGTGCTGGGAGAGGACGGTCTTGATCAGCTCCGCGATCGGCTGCCCGTGCGGCTCGTTGAGCGGCCGCCCGTACATCTCCTGCAGCCGGTCGCGAATCGCCCGCACGCGGCGCTTGTCAGGACGTTTCCAGCTCACGGCCGGGACGCTATACGGGGATACTCCGGCGATGGTTGCGGAGGGGGATCTGGTCGTCGACGGGGTGCGGGTCTTCTACCGGCGGGTCGAGGGCGAGGGGACGCCGGTGGTCTACTGCCACGGGAACCCGACGCACGGGGAGGACTGGCTGCCGTTCATGGAGCGGGGTGGGCCGGCGATCGCGATCGACCTGCCGGGTTGGGGGCGCTCGGCTCGACCGGTGCCCGCCGGGTTCGACTACTCCATGCATGGGCTCTCGGCCTTCCTCGAGCGCTGCCTGGAGCAGCTCGGGGTCGGGCCACGCAAGCTGGTCGTGCACGACTGGGGAGGGCTGGCGCTGATCGGCGCCCAGCGGCGCCCGGACCTGGTCGAGCGCCTGGTCGTGATCAACGCGGTGCCGTTGCTGGCCGGCTACCGCTGGCACTGGATCGCCCGGCTCTGGCGCCGACGCCCGATCGGCGAGCTGCTCAACGCGACCACCACCCGCTCCTCGCTGGCGCTGCTGCTGCGCCAGGCCCGCGGCGACCGCAGCGCGATGCCGCCCGAGTTCGTCGACCTGATCTGGCGCCACTGGGACGCCGGCACCCAGGCCGCCGTGCTCGCCCTCTACCGCGGCGCCGACGAGGACGAGCTCGCGCTCGCCGGTCGCGAGCTCGCCGCGCTCACCTGTCCGGCGCTGGTCCTCTGGGGCGAGCGCGACCCCTACCTGCCGCTGCGCTTCGGCGCCGCCTACGCCCACGCCCTCCCCAACGCGGAGCTAGAGGTCGTGCGCGGCGCCGGCCACTGGCCCTGGATCGACGAACCGCGCCTGATCGACCGCGTCACCGAGTTCCTCGCTTAGCGCGAGCTTCCCGATTTGGCTGCCTCTTTGTGCTGAGTAACGCGCGGATTACAATTGTCTGTTCCGTGTCGCGCGCCTTTTCAAGCGTTTCCGCCAGGCTGCCCAAAGGTTGGGGGGACCTCGGGCGCCAGATTCTGATCCTTGTCGGGGTCGACCTCGCCTACACCGCCGTGCGCGGGATCGCCGACGGCGAGAAAGCGGTGGCGATGGCCCACGGCCAGCAGGTGATCGAATTCGAGCAGGGCATGCACCTGCTCTTCGAGCCCGACGTCCAGAGCTTCTTCCTGCCGGCGCAGTGGGTGATCGACCTCGCCAACCAGCTCTACCTCAACGCTCAGTTCTCGATCGCGCTCGGCTTCCTGGTCTGGCTCTACTTCTTCCGCAACGAGTCCTACAACTTCGTCCGCAACATGTTCGTCGTCGCGATGGGCCTGGCGCTGGTCGGCTACACGCTCTATCCGACCGCGCCGCCGCGGATGTTCCCCGAGTACGGCTTCGTCGACACGATCAACGAATTCTCCGGCGTCAACCACGACTCGGCCCTGGCCAAGTCGTTCATCAACCCCTACGCGGCGATCCCGAGCATGCACTGCGCCTTCGCGGTGATGATCGGCGCCACCGGGGCGCTCGTCTGCCGCCACTGGTGGTCGCGCGCTTTTTGGGCGTCCTGGCCGCTGTTGATCCTCTGGGTCGTGATCGTCACCGGCAACCACTACTGGTTCGACGCCGTGCTCGGCTGGGGCGTGGCGCTGACCTCGGCCGTCGTCGCCCAGCGCCTGCTGGCCCGCGCCCGCCCCGAGGTCTGGTCCTTCCAGGCCAACGGCAAGCGACGAGTGCCGCAAGAGGCCGAAGCCTAGATGGCCTCCTCGGCCCCGCCGCGGGCACCGCAGGGACGCCGCAACGGTCGCGGCTCCGGCGCCCGCAACGGCCAGGAGCTGCGCGCCTACGCCCGCGACCGGCTGATCGAGTCGCGGTTGACCCCGAACGCGATCTCGATGGTCGGCCTGGTCGGCAACCTCGTCGCCGCGGCGCTGGTCACCCAGCGCCTCTTCTTCCTCGCCGGCGTCGCCTTCATCCTCGGCTCGGTGATGGACACGCTCGACGGCCGCTACTCGCGGATGTCGGGCAAGGGAACCCTTTTCGGGGCCTTCCTCGACTCGACCCTGGACCGGGTCGAGGAGGGGATCGTGCTCGCCGCCGTCGCCGGCTACTTCGCCGCCGAGGGCGAAGCCTTCGCCGCGGCGATGTGCGTGGTCGCCGTGCTCGGCTCGCTGATGGTCTCCTACACGCGAGCCCGGGCCGAGGCGCTCGGGGTCGAGTGCAAGGTCGGTTTGGCGACGCGCCCGGTCAGGGTGGTGCTACTTTCGATCGGGTTGATCTTCGCCAAGGGCGCTGGGATCGGAGATTTCGAACTCCTGGCGCCGTCGATATACGTGCTCGCCGCCCTGACCATCTTCACGGTCTTCCAGCGGGTCTGGCATGTGAGAAACGAGCTTTCCGGTGCCGAAGTGGCCGTCGCCGAGCACGACGACGGCGAGGAAAGCCTGTAACCAGCAAGGCCGCCGGGTGTGTTCACCCACTCAGCGCGATCCCAGGAGGACACGAGATTTCATGAGTGAGAGCAACGGAGCAAACGGCAGCACGAACGGCGTCGGCCGCTCGGACGAGAAGGTCCGCGTAGCGATTGTCGGCGTCGGCAACTGCGCCAACTCCTTCATCCAAGGCGTCGAGTACTACAAGAACGCGGACCCGGCCGAGGAAGTTCCCGGCCTGATGCACGTCGAACTCGGCGGCTACCACGTCCGCGACGTGGAATTCGTCGCCGCCTTCGACATCGACGTCGAGAAGGTCGGCAAAGACCTCTCCGAGGCGATCTGGTCGGGGCAGAACGACACGATCAAGTTCGCCGACGTGCCGCCGATCGGCGTCAAGGTCGAGCGCGGGATGACCCACGACGGGCTCGGCAAGTACCTCAAACAGAAGATCACCAAGGCGCCGGGCGAAACCGCCGACGTGGTCGGGATCCTCAAAGAGAGCAAGGCCGACGTCCTCGTCTGTTACCTGCCGGTCGGCTCCGAGGAGGCGACCAAGTGGTACGTCGAGCAGGCGCTCAAGGCCGGCGTCGGCTTCGTCAACTGCCTGCCCGTCTTCATCGCTCGCGAGGACTACTGGGACAAGCGCTTCGAAGAGGCGGGGCTGCCGATCATCGGCGACGACATCAAGTCCCAGGTCGGGGCGACGATCGTCCACCGCCAGCTCGCTCGCCTCTTCCACGACCGCGGCGTGCGCCTGGAGCGGACCAGCCAGCTCAACGTCGGCGGCAACATGGACTTCTTCAACATGCTCGAGCGCGAGCGCCTCGACTCGAAGAAGATCTCGAAGACCAACGCGGTCACCTCGATCATGGGCCACGAGCTCGACGCCGACAACGTCCACGTCGGCCCCTCGGACTACGTGCCGTGGCTGACCGACCGCAAGTGGGCCCACATCCGCCTCGAGGGCAAGGCTTTCGGCGACGTGCCGCTGACCGCCGAGCTGAAGCTCGAGGTCTGGGACTCGCCGAACTCCGCCGGCGTCGTGATCGACGCGGTGCGGCTGATCAAGCTGGCCCTCAACAACGGCATCTCCGGGCAGCTCGACGGTCCCTCGAGCTACCTGATGAAGTCCCCGCACTCGCAGCGCCCGGACGACGAGGCGCGCGAGCAGACCGAGGAGTTCATCGCCGCCAACAAGCGCGGCAAGGCGCCGGCGGTCGAGCCGGCCGACGCGCCCAGCACCACCCAGGCCTAAGCGGCCAACCTTCGATAGCCAGGAGCCCGCCGGCCGCGGCGGGCTCCTATGCTTGGCTTCGACCGTGCCCTCCGCTCCGCTCTCGATCGCCCAGGTGGCCCCGTCAAGGCGGGGGGTCGAGAGCCCGGTGAACCGCTTCGTCGAGGCGGTCTCCGGAGAGCTCGAACGCCGCGGCCACGAGGTCCTGCGGATCACCACCGGCGATCCGGTCAGACGCCTGCTAGGCAAGAAAAGCGCCCGCTCGCTGGACATCGTCCACGTCCACGACCCGTTCGCGCCGAGCATCTCCTCGGCGGCCTTGCGCCACTCCTACGCGCTCAACGTCGCCACCTTCCACGCGCCGCAGGAGCGGGTGCTCTCGACCCACGTGGCGCGGCCGCTGGTGGAGATCTTCTTCGGTCGGATCGACGCCCGCACGGTCACCAGCACCGCCACCGCGGAACTGCTGGATCGCTACTTCCCGGCCACCTACGACCTGGTCGAGCCGGCCGCCGAGGGGCGCGACTGGGCGGCGGTCACCGACGAGCTGGAAGCTCTCTACCGGGAGCTGGCGGCGCGTCGCCACCCCGAGGGCGGCGATCCGCAGCTGCGCGAGCGGATCTCTACGCGGCCGCTGATCGAGGTCGACCTGCACATGCACACCGACCACTCCGGCGACTGTGCCACCCCGGTCGACGTGCTGCTGCAGACGGCCCGCGACCGCGGCCTCGGGGCGATCGCGATCACCGACCACAACGAGGTCTCCGGGGCGCTGGAGGCGCGCGAGATCGCCAAGGGCTTCGACGACCTCAAGGTGATCGTCGCCGAGGAGGTGAAGACCGCCGAGCAGGGCGAGGTGATCGGCCTCTTCCTCGAGGAGAAGATCCCCAAGGGCCTGACGATGGCGGAAACGATCGCGGCGATCCGCGATCAGGGCGGGCTGGTCTACGTGCCGCACCCGTTCGACCGCTTCCACTCGGTCCCCGACTACGAGCACCTGCTCGACATCGTCGAGGAGGTCGACATCCTCGAGGTCTTCAACCCGCGGGTCGCCGTGACCGCCTTCAACGAGGAGGCGGTGCGGTTCGCCAACAAGTACCGGATCGTGCCGGGGGCGGGCTCCGACAGCCACGTCGCCCAGGGGCTCGGCAGCGTGCGCGTGCGGATCCACGACTTCGACGGTCCCGCCGAGTTCCTCGAGGCGATGCGGGACGCCGACATCACCCGCAAGCACAAGAACCTGGTCTACGTGCAGACCCTGAAGTTGCTGCAGACGGCGGGGCGGCCGAAGGCGCCGAAACGGCGCGTGCCCGACGCCAAACCGGTGCGCGGAGGCAAACCGCGCAAACGGCGCTCGGCGAGCAAGAGCTGATGCAGAGGCCTGGCGGCAAAGGAGCGGCGCCCGGCCCGTCAAAGGAGTCTCGGCAGATGCGAGGCACCGACGACGAGATACGCGAGAAGTACCTGGAGCGCGCGATTCGCGAGCTCAACCAGATGAACCGCGAGGTCCAGGAGTGCCAGCACTGCCCGCGCGGGAAGCTGATGCCGGTGCTCGGCTCCGGCCACCCGCAGGCCGACGTCTTCATGGTCAAGCAGGCGCCGATGACCTCGGAGATCGAGGAGGGCGTCGCCTTCTACGGGCGCGCCGGCAACGCGCTGATGAAAAGCTTCAAGCGCCTCGGGATCGACCCGCTCGTCGTCTACGGCAGCCTCTGCGTCAAGTGCCCGATCGCCGAGCCCGACCTGGCGCCGCAGGAGTGCGTCGCCCGCTTGGCCGAGGAGATGGCGATCGTGCAGCCGAAGATCGTCGTCGTCATGGGCGAGCCCGCCCTGCGCATCATCAACGGCCTCCAGGTCCCCCTCTCCCGCCCGATCGAGGACCGCGAGGGCGAGATCCAGGCCTTCACCCCCGCCGTCGACGCCCTCTACGTCCCCGACATCGACGCCTCGCTCGACGAGGAGGGCG
>JBFXEM010000049.1:0-8684 GCA_050180135.1 Solirubrobacterales bacterium
AGCCGGCGGCGACGTTGGCGGCCTCGTTCGTCCCCAGCGCCAGCACCCAGCAGCCCTTGAAGCCTTCGGCCTTCCACGCTTCGGCGACTTCTTGCGCGTTCGGTTCGCCTTCGAACTGCTCTTCGATCGAGCGGGCGCCGGAGATCTCGAGGATCTCTTCTTTGGTCCCGACGTCTTCGTACTGGGCGTCGATCCGCTGGCTGGGGATCGGCAGGTATTCGGGCGAGTCGAGGCCCTCGGAAGTCGAGTCGCCGATGTGGATCACCTTCTTGCAGGAGGTTTTCTCCGACTCGGAGGCCTGCTTCGGGGTCAGCGGCACTTTCTTCGCGGTCCCGCCCTTGATCGCTTCGGCGACGCGGGCGTCGGCGCCTTCGGGGGCCGAGTTGACCCCGGCCATTCCGACCACGGCGACGAGCAGGACCACGGCCGAGCCGATGATCACCGCCCGGCCCGGCGGCGAGAAGGTGTGCCAGGCCCAGCCGCGTTCGCGGCGGCGGGCGAAGAAGCGGCCGATGGCGCCGTGGCGGATCGGCTCCTCGATGAACTTCCATGAGAGCGCCGAGACGCCAAAGATCGCCGCCAGCTGCAGCGCGGCGCGGGTGACGCTCGGGCCCGGGTGGTCGCTGGGGTTGGTGAGGACGATGATCGGCGCGTGCCAGAGGTAGATCCCGTAGGAGCGGACGCCGATCCAGCGCAGCGGTCGCACCCCGAGGATCACCCCGAGCCGGCAGGCCGGGTGGGTCGCCGCCATCAGCACCGCCACCACCGCGATCGAGAGGACGACGAAGCCGCCGCGGTAGAGGAAGGGCGAGAGTTCGGTCGTGCGCCAGATCATGATCCCGATCGCGACCAGGCCGACGCCGCCGAGGAGGTCGAGGGTCTTGCGGGCCTGCGGGGTGATCCGGCGGCTCAGTTTGCGGCTCGGCCAAACCATCGCCAGGGCGGCGCCGAAGAGCAGCTCCGAGGCGCGGGTGTCGGTCCCGTAGTAGACCCGCGAGGGGTCGACGTTGGGGTGGTAGAGGACCGCCATCAGGATCACCGAGGCGAAGGCGAGCGCGAGCGTGAGGATCGCCAGCCGGGGCCGCACGCCGGAGGGCAGCGGGTGCTCCTTGACGACCTTGGTTCCGAGCAGGAGCAGGAACGGCCAGATGATGTAGAACTGCTCCTCGACCGCCAGCGACCAGAGGTGGTTGAGCGGGCCGGGGGCTTCGAAGCGGGCGAAGTAGGAGACGTCGCCGAGGATCTGCTGCCAGTTGTTGAAGTAGAAGACCGAGGAGACGACGGAGTCGCGGAAGGCCTGCGTCTGCGCCGGGCCGAACACGGTCACCCAGGCGACGACGATCGCCAGCATCACGAACAGCGCCGGCAGCAGGCGACGGGCGCGGGCCAGCCAGAAGGGGCCGAGCTTGATCCGGCCGATCTTCGAGAGCTGCGCCAGCAGGATGTCGGTGATCAGGTAGCCGCTCAGCGTGAAGAAGATCCCGACCCCGAGCAGGCCGCCGGGCGCCCACCCGAATTCGAGGTGGAAGGCGATGACGGCCAGGACGGCGATCGCTCTCAGCCCGTCGAGCCCGGGCATGTAGCGCTGGTTGCGCTTGACTGGTTCGGGCATCGGCTGCGGGAATGGTACGGACGCCGGGGGATGTGGGTAGTGATCTCGTTAACCGACCGACTGGAGAAACCATGAGCGCACCGTCACCGAGCACCGTCCTCCCCACCCGCCGCCTCGGCGATTCCGATCTGGAGGTCTCCGCGGTCGGGCTCGGCGCCAACAACTTCGGGTGGCGTATCGATGCCGATCAGACCGGCGCCGTGCTCGACGCGGCGCTCGCCGCGGGCATCACCTTTTTCGACACCGCCGACATCTACGGCGGCGCCGGCACCAGCGAGCGGCTGATCGGCGAAGCGCTCGCCGGCCGCCGCGACGAGTACCTGATCGCGACCAAGTTCGGGATGGAGATGAAGGGTGCCGAGGACGTGCCTGCCGCGGCGCGGGGATCGCGCGAGTACATCCGCTGGGCGGTCGAGGGGTCGCTGCGACGGCTGCGGGTCGACCGCATCGATCTCTACCAGTACCACGAGCCCGACGGGAGGACGCCGATCGAGGAGACGCTGGCGGCGCTCGACGAGCTGGTCGGCGAAGGACTGGTGCGGGCGATCGGCGCCTCGAACTTCAACGCGTCCGAACTGGAGGCGGCGGAGCGAGTCTCGCGCGAGCGCGGGCTGGCCCGCTTCGTCAGCGTTCAGAACCACTACAGCCTGCTCGAGCGCGAGATCGAGGCCGAGGTGGCACCGGCGTGCGAGCGGCTGGGGATCTCGATCCTGCCCTACTACCCGCTCGAGTCGGGCCTGCTCAGCGGCAAGTACAAGCGCGCTGAGCGGGGCCCCGCGGGGACGCGGCTGGCCGACCGCGGCAGCGCGGGGACCGACGCCCAGTTCGACGTCGTCGAGGCGATCGAGGCGTTCGCGGCGGCGCGCGGCATCGCGGTGATCGACGTCGCGATCGCCGGCCTGGCGGCGCAGCCGGCGGTGGCCTCGGTGATCGCCGGCGCTACCCGGCCGGAGCAGATCGAGGCCAACGTGGCGGCGCTGGGCTGGCAGCCGAGCCCGGCCGACCTGGAGGAGCTCGACCGGATCGCGCCGACGCCGCGGCGCTGAGCCCGCGAACAGACGAACGTCTGGTCTTCGCCCCGGGCGCCGCCGGCGCTGGTAGGTTCCCGCATCGTGAACTTGGTCCAATCGATCCCGGGCGGCAAGCGCGCCGTAGCCGCCATCGCCCTGGCCCTGGCCGCGCTGTTCGCGGCCCTCGCCCTGAGCGCCGCCTCCGCGCCGAGCGCGAGCGCCGCCACCTGCCCCAGCTTCCGGGTTCTGCACAACGACCGCATCGGCGCCGTCAACCTCCCCGCCGGCAACTACGCGGTCACGACCGAGCCGACCTCGGGTCTCACCTGCGCACAGTCCTCGACGTTGCTGGCGCGCTTCCTCCAGGACTGGGACGGCAACCTGCCTGGCAACTGGCGCGCGGTCTCACAGGGAACCGGCAAGGCCGCCTTCGTACGCGGCAACGTCCGCGCCTTCACGATCGTCCGCAGCGGTGGCGGTGGCGAAGGCGGCGGCAACAACCGGCTCGGTCAGCTCTGCCCGGAAGCCTTCCGGGTCAACGCCGGGATGCTGGTCGGCCCCCTCTTCTTCGAACGGGGCAGCTACCTGATCTACCGCCCGGCCGGCTCCGGCATCACCTGCCGCCGCGCCGCCATCCTCTTCACCCGCTTCCTCGGTCAGCCCGGTGGCCGCCTGCCCTTCCCGTGGCACGTGATGAACCAAACGGCGACCTTCTTCAAGCCGGAAAACCCGGTGCGGTCTTCCTTCCGGGTCGAGCCGGCCTCCGGCACCTAGGGCGCCAGCCGAGCCTCGCCACGAGTCCGCGTTTTTGCCGGCATCGACGGCAAAAGGACGGATCTGTCGCGGGAATTCCTTGCGAGGGCGCCTTGGATACTTGTATACTAGGGCTGTGACTTCGGGGAACGTGATCGCGCTCGACCGTTACCAGCGGGACAAGGGGACGCCGACGCGGGTGCAGGTCTACGCGGCCCTCCGCGACGCGATCGTGCGCGGCGAGCTGGAGCCGGGGCAGCAGCTCTCGGAGAACTCGCTGGCGGCTCGGATCGGGGTCAGCCGCACGCCGATTCGCGAGGCGATCGGTCGTCTGCGCGAGGACCGGCTGGTCGAGACCGTTCCCCAGCTAGGCACCTTCGTCGCCCGCGTCAACCCGACAGCGATCGCCGACGCGCAGTTCATCCGCGAGTCGCTGGAGTGCGCGGCGATCCGGCTCAGCGCCACAGTTGCCAAGGAACAGGACATCGCCGAACTCGAGGAGAACCTGCACCAGCAGGATCGCGCCCGCGAGGCCGGCGACCTCGACAGCTTCTACCTGCTCGACGACTCCTTCCACCACGCCCTCTGCGACCTCAGCGGTCACCTCTCGGTCTGGGTCGTCAGCGAGCGGGCGAAGGCCCACCTGAACCGGATTCGCCGGCTCAGCCTCGGCATGCCCGACTACATGGAGGTGATGTTCTCCGAGCACCGCCTCGTCCTCGACGCCGTCGCCGCCAACGACGCCGATCTCGCCGAGGAGCTGCTGCGCAGCCATCTGCGGGCCGTCCTGCGGGAGGTTCCCCGCATGCGCGCCGAGCACCCCGACTACTTCGAAGGTCCGTGACGATGGCCGAGCGCGAGCCGGTGCCGACGCTCGAGCAGTACGAGACCATGGTCGCGATCCGCGAGTTCGAGACCGAGGCCGAGCGCCAGTACAAGGCGGCCAAGATCGGCGGCTACTGCCACCTCTCCTCCGGCCAGGAGGCGACCACGGTGGGAACGATGGCGGCGATGAGCCCGACCGACCTGCTCGTCACCGGCTACCGCTGCCACGGCTTCGCGCTCGCCCGCGGCGTCCCCGCCACCGAGGCGATGGCCGAGCTGTTCGGCCGCGCCTCCGGCTGCGCCGGCGGCCGCGGCGGCTCGATGCACCTGCTCGACCCCGAGCGCGGCTTCTACGGCGGCTGGGGCATCGTCGCCGGCCAGCTCCCGGTCGCGACCGGGCTGGCCCTGGCGCTGACCCGCCGCGGCCGCGCCGACGCGGTCCTCTGCGAGCTCGGCGACGGCGCAGTCAACATGGGCGCCTGGCACGAGTCGCTGAACCTGGCCGCGCTCTGGGAGCTGCCGATCGTCTACCTCGTCGTCAACAACGTTTACGGGATGGGGACCAGCGTCTCCCGCGCCTCGGCCGAGCCGGATCTCTTCAAGCGCGCCGCCTCCTACCGGATGGCCTCCGAGCGGGTCGACGGCGACGACGTCGAGGCCGTCTTCGACGCCGCCGACCGGCTGCTCAGCGCCGCCCGCGAGCAGCGCAAGCCGGCCGTGCTGGAGGCGATGACCTACCGCTACCGCGGTCACTCCGTCGCCGACGCCGGCCTCGCCTACCGGACCAAGGACGAGATCGCCGAGCGGCGCGGCCGCGACCCGATCGTCCGCGTGCGGGCGATCCTGGGCGAGCGCGGCGTCCCCGAGGCCGAGCTGGAGGCCGCCGAGCAGCGCGCCCACGATTCGATCGCGGAGGCGGTGCGGTTCGCCGACGCCGACCCCGAGCCGGCGCTGGACCAGCTCGCCGCGGGGATGTACGCGCCGACCTCCGATCTTCAGTTCTCCCGCATGAAGCCCGGCTCACCGTACGGCGAGCAGGAGCTGGTCTACGCCGCGGGACTGGGCGCGTGAACCCCGCCGTCGCCACCGACCCCGCCGTCGCCCTCGCCGCCGAGGCCGGCGACCCCGCGGTTGGCGACACCCAGCGTCTGACCTACCGCGAGGCGCTGCGGATGGCGATGCGCGAGGAGCTCGCCCGCGACGAGCACGTCTTCCTGATGGGCGAGGAGGTCGGCGTCTTCAACGGCTCCTACAAGGTCAGCGACGGCCTGCTCGACGAGTTCGGCGCCGACCGCGTCCGCGACACTCCGATCAGCGAGGAGGGCTTCGTCGGCGCCGCCGTCGGGGCGGCGCTGCTGGGCGAGCGGCCGATCGTCGAGATCATGACCCTCAACTTCCTCCTGGTGGCGATGGACCAGGTCGTCAACCACGCCGCCAAGGTCGGGGCGATGTTCGGCGGCAAGGTCCGCTGCCCGCTGGTGATCCGCACCCCCAACGGCGCCGGCAACCAGCTCACCGCCCAGCACTCGCAGAGCTTCGACGGCTGGTTCGCCGGCACGCCGGGGCTCAAGGTCGTCGCCCCGGCCACCCCGGCCGATGCAAAGGGGCTGCTGAAGGCGGCGATCCGCGACGACGACCCGGTCCTGCTGATCGAGAACCTCTCCGCCTACAAGGAGAAGGGCGAGGTCCCGCTCGATCCCGAGTTCCTGGTCCCGCTCGGGCTCGCCAAGGTCGCCCGCGAGGGCACCGACATCAGCTTGATCTCGCACGGCTTCGCCAGCGTCCGCGCGCTCGAGGTGGCCGAGGCGCTCGCCGCCGAGGGCATCGAGGCCGAGGTGGTCGACCTGCGCAGCCTGCGGCCGCTCGACGTCGAGACCGTCGCCGCCAGCGTCCGCAAGACCAACCACGCGCTGCTGATCGAGGAGGGCTGGCCCTCCTTCGGCGTCACCGCCGAGCTGGCCGCCCGCATCCAGCACGTCTGCTTCGACTTCCTCGACGCGCCGATCGAGCGGGTCGGGATGGCCGAAGTCCCCCTCCCCTACGCGAAGAACCTCGAGAACGCGGCGCTGCCCAACGGCGACCGCATCCTCGCCGCCGCCCGCTCCGTCCTGGCCGGCTCCAGACGATGAGCGAGATCGTGATGCCGCGCCTCTCCGACTCGATGGAGGAGGGGGTGATCCTGACCTGGCTGAAGCAGGTCGGCGACGAGATAGCGGTCGGCGACGAGCTGGTCGAAATCGAGACCGACAAGGCGAACATGGCCTACGAGGCCGACGTCGCGGGCACCCTGACCGAGATCCTGGCCCAAGAGGGAGACACGCTGCCGATCGGGTCGCCGATCGCGCGGATCGGGGATCCGGATGAGGGTTCGGACGCTTCAGGCGAGGGTTCAGACGTCGCAACCACGGGTCCTGTCGCCGCAGGGGACCCCCCACCCCCTGCGGTAGCTAAAGCTTCCTCGGGGGTGGGCCCCCCTACGGCGCCACCCGTGGATGGGACGTCAGAAGCCCACGCCGAGGGTTCGGACGTGCCACAGGGCTCGGCGGCCGAGGGTTCAGGCGACAGAGTCAAAGCTTCGCCGTTGGCAAGGAGGCTCGCGAAGGAGAAGGGGGTCGACCTCTCCGGGATAGATGGGTCAGGGCCCGGGGGGCGAGTCGTAAAAGCGGACGTCGAGGCCGCAGATGCTGGCACCCCTACCCAGCAGGAGGGGGTGCCAGCGGCTGCGGCCGGGCGTACAGCCGCTGCTTCTTCCGAGCAGCCGGAAACCGCCAAGGGCACCGTCACCGTCGAGGAGCTGTCGAAGCTGCAGCAGGTGGTGGCGCGGCGGATGTCGGAGTCCAAGGCGACCGCCCCCCACTTCAACCTGCAGGCCGAGATCGACATGACCGCCGCGGTGCAGGCGCGCAAGCGACTGAAGGATCTGGCCGGCGAGGGCGAGGTGGTGCCGACCTTCAACGACATGGTCGTGAAGGCGTGCGCGTTGGCGTTGAAGGAGTTCCCGCGGGCCAACGGCGCCTACCGGGACGGCCGCTTCGAGCTCTACTCGCGGGTCAACGTCGGGGTCGCGGTCGCCGCCCAGGACGCGCTCGTGGTTCCCACCATCTTCGACGCGGACAAGAAAGGGCTGCGGGAGATCGCCACCGACACCCGCGCCGTCGCCGGCCGGGTCCGGGACGGGAAGATCACGCCCCCGGAGCTGTCGGGCGGGACCTTCACCGTCTCCAACCTCGGCATGTTCGGGATCACCAACTTCCAGGCGGTAATCAACACGCCCCAAGCGGGGATCCTCGCGGTCGGGGCGCTCGGGCCCAAACCGGTCGTCTCGGATTCCGGCGAGATCGTCGTGCGCCAGCTGATGGGCGTCACGCTCGCCTGCGACCACCGCATCCTCTACGGCGCCGACGGGGCCCGTTTCCTGGCTCGGATCCGGGCCTTGCTCGAAGAGCCGCTCGCGCTCGCCCTCTAGGCGGCGTGAGCGAGCTCGAGCGGCTGCGCGACCTCGCGCTCAGCCTGCACCGCGGCGAGAACCGGCTCTCCCGAGATCGCGGCGCGAATCGCGGCGAGGGCCTGCTCGTGGTCAAGGTCGGTCTTGGTGGAAACCGGCTTGCCGTGGTCGTAAGTCGTGAAAGTCCAGCTCTTGTGACTCATCTTGGCTCCAGTGGTTGCGTCTGTGAACTTGTATACAAGTATCGGCAGGTGGCGAACATCTGTTTGTGAGCACGCTCACAGAGTGCGGGACGTCACACTCAGCGCCCAGCTCATGGCTTTCCCGCAGGTGCTCGGATAGCCTTACGCGATGCCCTCCGTCGACCGACCGCTGAGCGGCCGCTGCGCCTGCGGTGAGGTTCGCTTCCGCGTGACCAAGGCGTTCGACTCGGCCGGCTACTGCCACTGCCAACGTTGCCAGCGCCGCAGCGGCGTACCCTGGTCGTTCAACGGGCTCGTCGCCGCCGACGGGTTCGAGTTGGTCTCCGGCGCGGACTCGATCACCACTTGGCGACCCGAGGACGGCGGCCGGCCGAAGTCGTTCTGCCGGGCGTGCGGCGGCCACGTCTTCGGCGGTGACCCGGACGGGGGCGGAACGGTCGCGGTGCGACTCGGCGCCGTGGAGGGCGACCCCGAAGTCGAGCCGAGCTGGCGGGCCTGGCTCTCCTCCGCGCCGGACTGGTGCCCGGTTCCCGACGACGGCCTAACTCGTTTCGAGGGGGGCCGGCCGCTCTAGAGCGCTGCGGGCACCGACTCGTTCAGCCCGGGTCGACCAGGGTGCCGTAGGCGTCGGGGCGACGGGTGGTGAGGAAGGGGAAGAGCTCGAGCCAGTCGCGGCGCTGGTCGAGGTCGAGGTCGGCGACGAGGACGGCGGGTTGGTCGCGGGGAGCCTGGACGAGGACGCGGCCGTAGGGGTCGGAGATGAACGAGGAGCCGTAGAAGCTGAGGGGCGGCTCGTTGCCGGTGCGGTTGACGGCGACCATGAAGACGCCGTTGGC
>JBFXEM010000050.1:0-8660 GCA_050180135.1 Solirubrobacterales bacterium
TCCTCGCCGTCGCAGCGGGCCTTTTGGTTCTTTACTTCCTGGTCCTGTTCATCGGGGTCGTATTCGGCTGGTGGGGTGGCGCGTAGTTCGGGATCCGGTGGCGGGGCCTCCAGCCTCCGGTTCCGCTTGCGTCGCCCCCCTCGGCCGGTGTGAGGTCTACGACGGGAAGGGTAAGCCGCTCGTGAAGTGCTGGCCTTCGCGCCGGACCCGCTGAACCAGAGCCGACGCCCGGACTTGAACCGGGGACCCCTTCATTACGAATGAAGTGCTCTACCAACTGAGCTACGCCGGCGGGCCGGAGGTCATTCTAGGAGGGATCGCGTCGCGGTTCCGTCGCGGCCGCCGTCGATGATGCGGTGATGGGCAGAGAGCGGGAGATCAAGCGACGCGAGGGAAACGAGATCGAGTTCTCCCGGATCGTCGCTTTCAGCGACGGGGTCTTCGCGGTCGCGATCACCCTGCTGGCGCTCAACCTCAGCATCGACACCGACATCCCGAAGGACGAACTGGGGCAGGCGATCTGGGACCAGCGGGAAAACTTCATCGCCTACGGGATCAGCTTCGCGGTGATCGGCCGCTTCTGGCTCGTCCATCACCGCTTCTTCGGCGAAGTCAACGGTTTCGACGGGCGCTTGATCTCACTCAACATGCTCTACCTCGCCTTCATCGTGCTGATTCCGTTCAGCAGCCAGGTGCTCGGCGACTTCGGCGGCGAGAGCGCCGCGGTGGTCACCTACGCGATCAACCTCGCGGCCGTGGTGCTGATCGGGCTGTGGATGACCGCCGACGCCAGGCGCGCCGGCCTGACCACGATCGACGCCGATACGCATCGCGAATATCGGATCCGGGCGGCCTACATCTCCGCTGTCTTCATCGCCTCGATCCCGGTTGCCTTCGTTGCTCCGGGCTTGGCGCCGCTGATGTGGCTGGTGCTCTTCTTCGACCCGGCCGAGCGGGTCGCCCGCGGGTCCTAGCGCACCGGCTCAGCTCGACCTGATCGTGAAGGCGACCGAGCGCCCGGGGCGGGCGCAGCTGACCGCGAGTCCGCGGCCGGTCATCACCGCCAGGCAGTCGTAGTCGCCCTCCAGCGTGCAGGACGCGCGCGAGGATCCGCCAGCGGGCGCGCAGCCCTGGTCATGGGTCCAGGCCCGCGCCAGCGCCTTCGCCTGCTTGCAGCCCAGCCCGGTCGCGCGCAGGGCCGTGGCGGCGCCGGCGCGGCCGGCGCACTCCTGGGCCGAGGCGCCCGCGGGCGCCTTCTGTCCGCTGCTCTTCGGTGCGGCAGTGGTGCCCGAGCCGTCCTCGGAGGAGCCGCAGCCGGCCAGCAGGGCGGCTGCGAGGAGGGCGATCGCGATCGGAAGGGCGAGCCTCATCGGTTGTCAAAACCTACCCTCCGGCCGCCTCCTCGACTCGCTCGGCGGGCTGGAGATGCGCGCAAACGGGGCACTCCGGCTGCGGCACGACCACCTCGCGTTTGACCTCCATGGTCATCAGGTCGTAGATGTGGGCGACGCCCTGGGTCGAGGGCTTGCTCAGCCCGGTCAGCAGGTGCAGCACCTCCATCCCCACCTGGCCCCCGATCAGGCCGCAGGCTGGGCCGAGGGTCGCCGCCGGGCTCGGCAGCGCCCGCAGCTGGTCCACCGTCTCGTCGTAGAGCGGGTATTCGCGCCGGTAGGCGATCTCCTGGCAGGCGTAGCAGCCGGTCTCACCGGGGACGTAGAGCGGCCCGACCCGCGCGATCGGCGGGTAGTGGCTCATCGTGATGTACGGGATGCCGAGCTCGAAGCAGGCGGCGTTGCACCAGCGCTCGATGTCGTGGGCGGGCCAGTCGGCGGCGTCGATGACGACGTCGGCGCCGGCGACGAAATCAGCCAGCTCGGCCTGGCTCTCCATCCTCCGCGTCGTCGCCGTCACCCGCATCAGCGAGTTGAAAGCGCGCAGGCGCTCGGCGCCGAGCTGGGCCTTCGGTGCCCCGATGTCGGCCTCGGTGAAGAAGATCTGGCGGTTGAGGTTGCTGGTCTCGACCACGTCGCCGTCGATCAGCCACATCTCCCCGACCCCGCAGCAGGCCAGCGACCAGGCGCACCAGGTCCCGAGCCCGCCGACGCCCAGCACCGCCACCTTCGCCTCGCGCAGCCGACGCTGGCGCTCGGAGGGTGGCGTCTCGGTGCCCCCGGTGTCGCTGAAGTAGCGCAGCTGGCGCTCGAACCTCGCTAGCTCCCCGGCGGCCAGTTGCTCGTAGTCGGCGGCGTCCTCGATTACTTCCAGCTCCTGCAGCTGCGCCAGCGTGTCGGCGACCAGCTCCTCGCCGAACTCCTCGTGCAGCTGGGCGAGCGAGTGCTCACCGTCGAAGGCGGCCAGCAGGCGCCGGTCCCGCTCGCTCGGCTGCTCGATCTCGATCGCGCTGTTGGTGTTCGGTCGCAGCAGCAGCAGATCGCCGTTCGGAGCATCGACTGGCTCCGTCGTTCGTTTGATGCGTGGTCTGCGCATCGCGTCCCCCCTCTATGTGGTTCCCCCAGTGGCCGCCACACGCGGCCTGCACCTGGCCTATTGCTGCAGACCGATCAATTGCTGGAAAGAGTTCCGATATTCAGCCGCGGCCGTCTTTTTACCCGGCCAGCTCGCGGGCGCGGGCGAAGGCGGAATCGATCATCGGCACCGTCAACCTGCCGGTGAAGGTGTTCTGCTGGCTGGGGTGGAAGCAGCCGAGGAGCCGCCAGCGCCCGAGGTCCGCCTCGGCACCGTGCCCGAAGCGGGGCTTCGGCCGCGGTACCTCGGTCCCGAGGGCTCGCGCGGCTCGCAGCGCCCCGTCCCAGGCGAAGCCCCCGAGCGCGACGATCACCCGGCAGCGCTCGAGCAGCCCGAGCTCCCGCTCGAGGTAGGGCAGGCAGCGGTCGCGCTCCTCGGTGCTCGGCTTGTTGGCCGGGGGCGCGCAGCGCACCACCGCGGTCACGTAGGCGCCGCTGAGGCGCAGTCCGTCGTCGCGGTGCTCCGAGACGGGGCGGTTGGCGAAGCCGGCCCGGTGCAGTGCCGCGTAGAGCCACTCGCCGGAGCGGTCGCCGGTGAACATGCGCCCGGTCCGGTTCGCCCCGTGGGCGGCCGGCGCCAGGCCGACGATCGCCACCCGCGCGGCCGGGTCGCCGAACCCGCTCAGCGGTCGTGCCCAGTAGTCCTCGCCGCGGTAGCGGCGCGGGGGGTCGGCGGCGCAGGCCTCGCGCCACTCGACCAGACGCGGGCAGGACCGGCACCCGTGGATGGTCGCCGCCAGCTCCGGCAACGACCTGCCGCGTACCGAGCTCATAGGGTTCGCCGCCGACACATGTCACCGAACCGAATCATCTACAGCGGCGCCGTGCGCCGCGCCGGCCTGATCGCCGCGGCCATCGTCCTGCTCGCGCTGGGGCTCGGTGCCTGCGGTGGCGGTGGCGGTGACGCCAGCGGCGAGAGCCCGGTCGCGCTGGAAAAGGAACACGACGCCGAAATCCTCAACCAGATCCTCGGCCGTCAGCGAGCCGCGATCGACGCCTACGATCGCACCCTGCCGGGCCTCGACGGCGCGGCGCTGGCGCTCGCCACCCAGTTCCGCGCCCAGGAGCAGGAACACACCGTCGCCCTGCTCCAGGCCCTGCGTGATCTCGACGGCGTCGAAGCGGTCGAGGACGAACAGATCGAGTCCGACGAGCTGCGCACCGAAGCGGCCCGGCTCCGCTTCCTCTACGAAGTCGAAAGCGCGACGATCGAGGACGAGGTCGGCGCGATCGGCCGGCTCGAGTTCGGCTCCCCGCGCGCCCTGCTGAGCGCGATCGTCGCCAACCAGGCGCAGCACCTCGCGCTGCTGCGCCGCCAGCTCGGCGCCAAACCCCTCGAATGGGTGCCTTCGGCGTTCGAGGACGGCACAACGCCCGCCCCGTAGTAGATGATTGCGCCGTGACCGGGCCCCTTTACGCCATTGGCCGGTTCTGCTCGCGCCACCACTGGCCCGTGATCGGGGTCTGGGTCGTGCTGGCGGCCGCGCTCGTGCTGATCGGCCAGGCGGCCGGCAGCAAGACGGGCGAAAACCTGACCCTGCCCGGTACCGACTCCACGATCGCGACCGAACTGCTGGAAGACAACCTGCCCGAACAGGCCTACGGAAGCAACCCGCTGGTCCTGGTCGCGCCCGCCGGCAAGAAGCTGACCGAACCGCAGTTCGCGAAGGCCGTGGAAGAAACCGGCAAGCGCCTGGAAGCCCAGCCTGACGTCAACTCGGCGATCAGCCCGTTGAGCCAGGAAAGCGGCGGCAAACTGCTCAGCAAGGACCAGCAGATCGGCTACTTCCCCGTAGTCCTCGCGATCGGGCCGGGGGAAATCGACGAAGAGGAGGCCCAACGGATCCTCGACACCGCCGAGCCGGCCCGCCGGGCCGGCATCCACACCTCGGTCGGCAGCTACGTCGGCCAGCAGCTCTCCAAGCCCTCGACCGAGGTCAGCGAGGCGATCGGGCTGGCCGCCGCGGTGATCATCCTGCTGTTCGCCTTCGGCACCGCGACGGCGATGATGCTGCCGATCGTCTCGGCGGTGATCGGCCTCGCCTGCGCGCTCTCGGTCATCCGCCTGCTCGAGCACGCGATCGAAGTCCCGGCGGTCGCTTCGACCCTGGCGACGATGATCGGGCTCGGCGTCGGGATCGACTACGCGCTGTTCATCGTCACCCGCCACAAACTGCAGCTGGCCGACGGCATGGACCTGCACGAGTCGATCGCACGCGCCACCGCGACCGCCGGCGGCGCCGTCGTCTTCGCCGGCTTCACGGTCGTGATCGCGCTCTGCTCGCTCGCCTTCGCCGGCATCCCACTCGTCTCCACCCTGGGCTTCACCGCCGCGATCGCCGTCGTCGTCGCCGTCTGCGCCGCGGCGACGCTGCTGCCGGCGATGCTGGGCGCGCTCGGTCCCCGCATCAACTCCCTGCGGGTCAAGCTCGGCAAGACCCATCCCGACGACAAGAAACCCCACGGCTGGCTGCGTTGGGCCGACGGGGTCGCCGATCGCCCCTGGCGCTCGGCGATCGCGGCGCTGGCCGTCCTGATCGTGCTGGCACTGCCGATCTTCCAGCTCCAGCTCGGCCAGAACGACATCAGCGCACTGCCCAAGGACACGACCTCGCGCCAGGCCTACGACGGGCTCAACGCCGGCTTCGGGCCCGGCGTCAACGGCCCGCTGCTGATCGCCTCCGAGTTCACCAGCCCCGAAGAAGCGAAGGCGCTGCTGCCGAAGCTCCAGAAAGCGGTTGCCGAAACCAGCGACGTCGCCGCGGTCAGCGAACCGACCCTCGACAAGCAGGGGACGGTCTCGGTCTTCACCGCGATCTCGGCCTCGGAGCCGTGGGCCGACGAAACCGTCGAACTGGTCGAAGAGCTGCGCGACACGACCGTCCCCGCCGCGCTCGCGGGGACCAAGGCCAGCGCCTACGTCGGCGGCCAGACCGCCGGTTACATCGATCTCGCGACCCAGATCGCCGACAAACTGCCGCTGATGATCGCGATCGTGGTCGCGCTCAGCTTCATCGTCCTGCTGATCGCCTTCCGTTCGATCCTGGTCCCGATCAAGGCCGCGGCGATGAACCTGATCTCCGTCGCCGCCGCCTACGGCGTCGTCACCGCGGTCTTCCAGCTCGGCTGGGGGTCCTCGCTGATCGGCCTCGATCACTCCATCCCGATCGTCTCCTTCGTGCCGCTGCTGATGTTCGCGATCCTCTTCGGGCTCTCGATGGACTACGAGGTCTTCCTGCTGACGCAGATGCGGGAGCACTTCAAACAGCACGGCGACGCCCGCCGTGCGGTCGTCGAAGGGCTCGCCAACACCGGCCGCGTGATCACCTCGGCGGCTGCGATCATGGTCTGCGTCTTCACCAGCTTCGTGCTCAACGGCGACCCGGTGGTGAAGGAGTTCGGAGTTGGGCTCGCGGTCGCGATCGCGATCGATTCGACCCTGGTCCGCTGCCTGCTCGTCCCGGCGGTGATGGTCCTGATGGGCGAGCGCGCCTGGTGGCTGCCGCGCTGGCTCGACCGCATCCTGCCCCACGTCAGCATCGAGGGCGAGGAGTTCTTCGCCAAGCGCGACGCCGAAGCAGCGAAGTCTTCAAACTGAGCTGACGATGTTTCCCCTCAACCTGCCGAATGCGCTGACCCTGCTGCGCATCTTGGCAGTGCCGGTGGTGGTGGTCGCGCTGCTGGGAGAGACGCCCAACGGCGACACGCTCGCGGCCGTCGTCTTCGCCCTCGCCGCGGCTACCGACGGCCTCGACGGCTACTTCGCCCGCTCGCGCGGCTCGATCACGACCTTCGGCAAGCTGATGGACCCGCTCGCCGACAAGCTGCTGATCATCGGCGCCCTGGTCTCGTTGGTCTCGCTGAACCGGCTCGAAGCGTGGGTGGCGATGGTGATCATCGCCCGTGAGGTCGCGGTCACGATCCTGCGCACGATCGCCGCCGAGCGCGGCATCGTGATCGCCGCCAGCTGGCTCGGCAAGCTGAAGACGGTCCTGCAGATCGCCGCCATCTTCGCCCTGATCATCGCCAACCCGGCGCCGCTTGGGGTCGACCTGCTCGTCTACCTGGCGCTGGCAGTGACCCTGATCAGCGGCGCCGACTACTTCTTCGGGCTGCGGCGGCGGATCGACGAGCAGCAGCGGGCGGCGAAGACGACGACTGCGGGCTAAGTCGCGGGATTAGGCGGGGCGGGGAAGGGGTCCGGTCGTGCTCGGGGCGAATTGAGTCGGCCGCCCTGCGGGCGAGCCTCCAAGTGATGGTGCCCGCCTATGGCGGGCAGGAATCGGATTGCATTTCCGCCGCCTTCGGCGACATTCGCCCCGAGCACGACCGGACCCCTCCGACGGGCACGTAGTCCCGGGACCGCCGAAGGCGCGGATCGCGAGAGAAGAGATGGCTCACCCTGGGCCGAGTTGTGGTTCCTTATTTACCTCGGGGGGAGAAAGGAACCGCGCGATGCGAAGGGTTAGCTGGTGGGGGCCTCGAGCCACTCGCGCATGGTCTGGTGGCGTGAGGGGTGGGTGCTGTCGGCGAGCTCGGCGCGAAGCTCGCCGAGGGTGCCGTAGCGCTCGGCGACGACGTTGTGGCGGTGGATCGTCTCCAGGTTCTCCTGGCGGGCCATCACGAAGGTCTCGTCCGGCAGGTCGGGGTAGCCGGCGACCACCTGGCGCACCATCTCGCGCACGCAGTCCTCGACGAAGCGCGGCTGTTCGTGGGCCTTGACGACCACCGCCATCTCGTCGGGTCGCTTCATCAGCTCGTAGATCTCCGAGCTCATCGAGCTCTCGACGATCCGCAGCAGCTCCGGCGCGTCGATCCAGCCGGGTCCGCCCTCGGGGCAGCCGACGTGAAGGGTGCCGATGCCCCGCTGGTTGTGGGTGGCGATCGGGACGACCTCGATGATGCGCTCGATCTCCTCGGCCCCGAAACCCTCCTCGGTGAGGCGTTCCCGGGCCAGCCCGGCGACCATCTCCTGGGCGCAGGGGCAGGCGGTCATTCCTTGGGCCTGCACCCCCGTCAGCGTCCTGGTACCGCGCTCGGAGGCAACGGCGGTGCCGAAGAGCACGTAGATCTCCTGGGTGCTCTGGTCGCTCTTCGGAGTCTTCACCGTCTCCGGGTAGCGGGCGGTGACCGCGACCTCGGCGCGCATCCCGCCCTGGCGCTCGCGCACTCGCTCGGCGACGTGGGCGGCCAGCACCTCAGCCCGGAAGGCCTCGCCGAGCACGACCTCGTCGATCGTCTCGCCGACGATTTCCTCGAAGCGGGACATGTGGACCCCGGCCTGCAGCGGGTTGAGGTCCACGAAGCACTCGAATTCGGCGTAGAAGAGGTTCTCGACGCCGTCCGCCTTGACCCGGATCACCTTCTCGACCCCGGTCACGCCGACCCGGGAGAGACTCACCTGGGTGGCGGGGAGGGAGGCTTGAACGTCCGGCGCGGCGGTGGTGGCGGTGGGGTGGTCGGCCATCGGCTTATGAAGAGTAAGCGACAGGCGGACCCGGTGGTCCGGCGAACGGTTCCATCCGCCTATACTTCGACGCGGTCGCAGCGAGGGGTTGCGCCAGGGAACCGGGGAGAGAGATTTTGGAGGAAGTGATCATCGATCCGCTGGAGTCCTCGAACGAGGTGGGTGAGGCCGGTGCGGCTGAAAGCCCGATCGGAGAGATCGAGGAGCTGCGCGGACTCGTCGCCCAGGGCCGTGAACGTGGCTACCTGACGTTCGAGCAGATCGCCTCGACACTCGAGGAGGTGGAGATCACCAAGGAGCAGGTTTCCCAGCTGCACGCGCACCTGGTCGAGCACGGCATCGACGTGATCGCCGAGAACGGCGTCAGCGCCTACAAAGAGCAGCGCGGCGGCGAGAACGAGTCCGGCGGGCCGTCGAAGAAGGAAGAGCTCGATCTCACGGTGGAGCCCAGCCTCGACTCGCTGCGCCTCTACCTGCGTTCGATCGGCCAGGTCGACCTGCTCTCCGCCGCCCAGGAGGTCGAACTCGCAAAACGGTTCGTGCGCGGCGACATGCTCGCGAAGCGTCAGATGGTCGAGGCCAACCTGCGTCTCGTCGTCTCGATCGCGATAGGCTATCTGGGCCGCGGGCTCAGCTTCCTCGACCTGATCCAGGAGGGGTCGCTGGGG
>JBFXEM010000051.1:0-8632 GCA_050180135.1 Solirubrobacterales bacterium
CGCAGCAGGGCCTCGCGCGCCGGGTCCCAGGAGAACCCGAACAGGCGGCGGATCTCGGTCGGCAGCAGGCCGGTGGAGCTGAGCCGGATCGCCTCGGTGATCGGAGTGACGGCCGCGCGCTGCCAACCGGAGTAGGGCGGCTCGAGGATCATCGCCACCGCCTGCTCGCGTCGCTCGTCGGAGATCCAGAGGCTGCCGTCGCCCAGGCGTCCGCCGACGTACTCCTTGAGCTCTCCATGGGTGGCGGGCATCGATTCCGGCGGCAGGCCGAGCAGCTCTCCGACCCGACGGTACTCGCTCCAGTAGCGCTCGCGCTCCTCGCTGTCGAGGTCGCCGAAGACGCGCTGGTAATAGATGAGCGCCGAGTCGGCCAGGGTCGCCAGCACCCAGAGCCCGAGCTCGGGATCGGAGGCGTCGTACGGGGTCCCCTTGGCGATCGGGCCGTAGCGGGCCGGGGTCTTGCCCCGCACCCGGCGGTGCATCGCGCGGACGATGCGGCCGGTCTCCTCGGCCTCCTCGACGCTGCCGAAGTAGATCCGCGACATCCGCTCGTCGGTCCGCAGCAGGCGCGTCTGGGGGTCGTCGAAGATGATCGAGTGGCGCTGGAAACCGACGACGGCGAGCGGGTCGCAGGCCTGCATCAGCAGAGCCCGCACCCCGGAGAAGAGAACCAGGCGCTCGCGGTGCAGCCGGCGGACCATCGAGTCGGGCCCGAAGAACCCCTCGACCTCCTCGGCTTGCGGCGCCCGGCCCGGCGCCAGGCCGGGAAGCAGCGACAGCATGTCGGCGGGTCCGAACACCCCGTCAACGGTAGCTGCCGCCGCTGGCGGGCCCGCGGCTTCAGCTCGCCGCGACCAGGTCGTGGACGAGCTTGATCGCGATCGAGCCCTCGCCGACCGCGGAGGCGACCCGGTTCATCGAGCCGTGGCGGACGTCGCCGGCGGCGAAGACGCCGGGCATGCTGGTCTCCAGCGAGAGCGGCTTGCGCTGCAGCGGCCACTCCTCGTCCTCGAGCTCGGCCCCGGTGCGGATGAAGCCGCCCTCCCCCCGCGCCAGCTCGGCCGGCAGCCAATCGGTGTTCGGGGTGGCGCCGATCATCAGGAAGAGGGCGTCGGCCGCCACCTCCTCGGTGCTCCCCTCGGCGCGGTCGCGCAGGACCAGGCTCGCCAGCCGGCCCTCTCCCCCGCCCCCGACCACCTCGGTCCCCAGCCGCACCTCGATGTTGGCCGCCCCTTCGACCTGACTCACCAGGTAGTGCGACATCCCGGCCGCGAGCGAGTCGCCGCGGACCACGAGCGTCACCCGCTTGGCGTATTCGGCCAGGTGCAGGGCCGCCTGGCCGGCCGAGTTCGCGCCTCCGACCACGAACACCTCACCGCCCGCCAGCGCCGGCGCCTCCGAGGCGGGGCCGCCGTAGAAGACTCCGGCGCCGACCAGGGCCTCGACCTCCTCGACCCCGAGCCGGCGGTAGGTGGCGCCGGTGGCGAGGATGACGGCGCGGGCGCTGACCTCGCCGCCGTCGGAGAGGCCGACGAAGAGGCGCTCGCCGTCGCGCCGGATCGCGGTGGCGTCGTGCATGAAGGCGAACTTGGCGCCGAACACCCAGGCCTGCTCGTAGGCGCGCTCGGCGAGCCGCCGGCCACTGACCCCGCGCGGGAAGCCGAGGTAGTTGCGGATCAGCGAGCTCGAGGTCGCCTGGCCGCCGATGCCGCCGTCGTCGACGACCAGGGTGCGGAAGCCCTCGGAGGCCCCGTAGACCGCGGCCGAGAGGCCGGCCGGCCCGGCGCCGACGATGACGACGTCGAACTGGCGCCGTTTGGGGTCGATCGTGGCGCCGGCGGCGCTCGCCAGCTCGAGGTTGGTCGGGTCCTCGAGCACGGTCCCGTTCGGGAAGACGACCAGGGGCAGGTCAGTGTCACCGCCGGCCTCCGTGGTCAGGGCCTGCCCGTCGGGCGAGTCGGCGAGCACGAACGCGTGCGGCACCGCACAGCGCCCCAGCACCTCGCGCAGTTCGTAGGCCCGGCCGGTCCAGGACTCGCCGACGATCTGGACGGTGTGCGGGGAGACCTTCCTCGCGTGGGCCCACTCCAGCAGGAAGGTCGAGATCGACTGGTGGAAGAGCTCGTCGGGAGTGCGCGAGGGCCGGATCACGTAGTACTCGATCTGCCGCCGCGCCATCGCCTGGAAGATCGCCTCGCCGGTGCGGCCGTCGCCCCAGCTGCCCCAGTCGATCAGCAGCCCGCGCTGGGCGTGCGGGTGCAGCGCCCGGACCTTGCTCAGCAGCTCGCTGCCGGTCGTCTCCCAGAGCCACTGCGCGGAGAGGACGAGCGCGACGTCTTGCTCGGCTGCGGCGAGCGCCTGCAGCTCGGCGAGCGCCTGCTCCGCCGAGGGCACGCAGACGACCCGGTAGCTGCGCGCGTAGCGGTCGACCAGCTCGCGCTCCACCTGGCGCAGCAAGCCCTCGTCTTCGTCGACGGCAAAAAGGACGGGGAGCTGCGTGGACGCGACCACGACCGGGCAAAAATACCGCTCCGGCCTGCGCCCGGCCAGCTACTGGCGCTTCAACGTCCAGGTCTTGCTGCCGTCGCAGAGCAGCTTGCCGTTCGAGCTGGAGACCTGATGCAGGGTCAGGGTCAGCTGCCTGGCGCTCTTGAAGTTCATCGTCAGCTCGGACTCGGTGGTGTCGGTGCCGAATTCTTCGCTGGTCCGCGACTCGCTCTTCTTGATCGTGTACGTCTTGCCGACCTTCGGCCGCTGCTTGCCGGTGTAGTCGTCGGCGACGCCGACTTGATCGCCGATCAGGGGATCGAACGCCTTGCAGTCGATGTAGGCGCTGTAGATCAGCACCCGGGTCCCGCCGGCGGTGACCGTGGCGGTCAGCGTTCCCTCGGCGCTGCCGGTCTTCACCTCCTTCGAGTAGGCGGCACCGACGGGGAGCTTGCAGCCCGCCTTCTCGGCGCCTTTGGCGCATTTCTGCGCCGGTTTGCCGTCGGCCTGGCCCTGCGAGAGGGCGAGGGCGAGGAGGCAGCCGATGGCGAGCAGGGCGAGGAAAGCGAACGGACGGCGGATCGAGACGGCGAGACCGGACATCGAGATTCCTCCCCAGCGAGCGTTGGTCGAGATCGCAACGTACCTCGCCGGCCCGATCCCCGCCAAGGCCGCGACGACCCTTGCGGGTAAGAGTCACCCACTGCCCCGGCACCGGCTTCTTTGGAGTCAATCCAGAAAACTGGCATACTGCGACCGGTGCCGGGGACGCTCGAATCAGAAGACCTGCTGCGGGGGGCCGACCTGCGGGTGACGCGCCCGCGACTGGCCGTTCTCAACGCGGTATACGAGCGTCCGCACGCCGACACCAACGCGATCGTCGACGCCACCCGCGAAGACCTCGGCGAGGTCTCCCTGCAGGCCGTCTACGACGTGCTGCGGGCGCTCACCGACGCCGGACTGGTGCGGCGGATCCAGCCGCCCGGCTCGCTCGCCCGCTACGAGTCGCGGGTCGGCGACAACCACCACCACGTCGTCTGCCGCTCCTGCGGCGCGATCGCCGACGTCGACTGCGCCGCCGGCAAGGCCCCCTGCCTCGCCGCGTCCGAGGACCACGGCTACGCGATCGACGAAGCCGAGGTCGTCTACTGGGGCCGGTGCCCCGAGTGCCTCGCGACTGCAACTGAACAAAACCCTGAACCCGAGAGGAACGCCCGTGTCGGATAAGCCCGATTCCGTTGACGCCGTAGTTGGAGAGATGAACCTGCCCGAAGAGGAGAACGGCAGCGGCGGCTGCCCGGTCGCGCACGGGCCCGCCCCGCACCCGACCCAGGGCGGCGGCAACCGCGGCTGGTGGCCGGACCGGCTCAACCTGAAGATCCTCGCCAAGAACCCGGTCGAGGCGAACCCGCTGGGCGAGGACTTCGACTACGCGAAGGCCTTCGAAAGCCTCGACCTGGCCGCCGTCAAGAGCGACATCGAGGAGGTGCTGACCACCTCGCAGGACTGGTGGCCGGCCGACTACGGGCACTACGGCCCGCTGATCATCCGCATGGCCTGGCACAGCGCCGGGACCTACCGGATCAGCGACGGCCGCGGCGGCGCCGGCGCCGGGCAGCAGCGCTTCGCCCCGCTCAACAGCTGGCCCGACAACGCCAACCTCGACAAGGCGCGGCGGCTGCTGTGGCCGGTCAAGAGCAAGTACGGCCAGGCGCTCTCCTGGGCCGACCTGCTGGTGCTCGCCGGCAACGTCGCCCTGGAGTCGATGGGCTTCGAGACCTTCGGCTTCGCCGGCGGTCGCGAGGACGTCTGGGAGCCCGACGAGGACGTCTACTGGGGCCCCGAGACCACCTGGCTCGGCGACGAGCGCTACACGGGCGAGCGCGACCTCGAGAACCCGCTGGCGGCGGTCCAGATGGGCCTGATCTACGTCAACCCGGAGGGCCCCAACGGCAACCCGGACCCGGCCGCGGCGGCCAAGGACATCCGCGAGACGTTCCGCCGCATGGCGATGAACGACGAGGAGACGGTGGCGCTGATCGTCGGCGGCCACACCTTCGGCAAGACCCACGGCGCCGCCGATCCCGAAAAGTACGTCGGCCCCGAGCCCGAGGCCGCGCCGCTGGCCGAGCAGGGCCTCGGCTGGGAAAACAGCTACGAGAGCGGCAACGGCACCGCCACGATCACCAGCGGCCTCGAGGGCGCCTGGACCAACACCCCGGTGCGCTGGGACAACCGCTTCCTCGAAATCCTCTTCGGCAACGAGTGGGAGCTGGACAAGAGCCCGGCGGGGGCCAACCAGTGGAAGCCGGTCGACGGCGTCGCCGACGTGCCCGACGCCCAGGACCCGGCGGTCAAGCACACGGCGACGATGCTGACCACCGACCTGGCGCTGCGGATCGACCCGGTCTACGAGCAGATCTCGCGCCGCTTCCTCGAAAACCCCGAGCAGCTCGAAGACGCCTTCGCCCGCGCCTGGTTCAAGCTGACCCACCGCGACATGGGCCCCCTCCCCCGCTACCTCGGCCCCGAGGTCCCCAGCGAGGAGCTGATCTGGCAGGACCCGGTCCCCGCCGTCGACCACGAGCTGGTCGGGGACGCGGAGATCGCCGCGCTGAAGGAGCAGATCCTCGGCTCCGGGCTGTCGGTCTCCGAGCTGGTCGCGGCGGCCTGGGCCTCGGCCTCGACCTTCCGCGGCGGCGACAAACGCGGCGGTGCCAACGGCGCTCGCGTGCGGCTGGAGCCGCAGAACGGCTGGGAGGTCAACGACCCCGAGCAGCTGGCCCGGGTGCTGGGCAAGCTGGAGGAGATCCAGGCGTCGTTCAACGGCGGCAACGGTGGCAGCAAGCAGGTCTCGCTCGCCGACCTGATCGTGCTCGGAGGCTGCGCGGCGGTCGAGCGGGCCGCCAAGGACGCCGGCCACGAGATCACGGTCCCGTTCACGCCTGGCCGCACCGACGCCACCGCGGAGCAGACCGACGCGGAGTCCTTCGAGCCGCTGGAGCCGACCGCCGACGGGTTCCGCAACTACCTGCGGGACGGCCACCGGCTGCCGGCCGAGTTCCTGCTCGTCGACCGGGCGAACCTGCTGACCCTGACCGCGCCCGAGATGACCGTCCTGGTCGGCGGCCTGCGCGTGCTCGGGGCCAACGCCCAGGGCTCGCCGGCCGGCGTCCTCAGCGAGCGTCCGGGACAGTTGACGAACGACTTCTTCGTCAACCTGCTCGACCTCGGCACCGCCTGGAAGTCGACCTCCGAGGACGAATCGACGTTCGAGGCCCGCGATCTCGCCAGCGGCGAGGTGAAGTGGACCGGGACCCGCGCCGACCTCGTCTTCGGCTCGAACTCGGAGCTGCGGGCGCTGGCCGAGGTCTACGCGAGCGCCGACGCCGGCGCGAAGTTCGTCGCCGACTTCGTCGCCGCCTGGGACAAGGTGATGAACCTCGACCGCTTCGACCTCGCCTGAGATCGACTACGTAGTTTCCGCCCAGGGCGGCTGAAAAGGCCGAAGCAAGGGAGCCGGCGTCGGGTAATCTCGCGCCCGTGCGCCGGCTCCTGATCGCCACCATCGCCGTCCTCGTCCTCGTTTTCGCCGCGACGGCTCCGCTCGCCAGCGGCGACGCCGGTGCGAAGGGCGGCCCCACTCCGTTCGCCGGCAAGGGCAAGAAGTGCAAGAAGGGCTACGTCCGCAAGCGCAAAGGCGACAAAACCGTCTGCGTCAAGAAAAAGGCGCCGCCGAAGACGTCGCCGACCCCCGGCCTCGACATCTTCGCCAACCCGGGCACCTACGTCGGATCAAACGGCGTCACCGCGACCACCTCGATCGACGCCGCCGGCGGCCACTTCATCTCGATCAAGATCGCCTTCCCGAGCGGCTACGTCTCCTGCCTGGGCAAACCGCCGTACCCGAGCGTGACGATCTCGGTCGCCGAGATGCCGGTCAGCGACTTCGGCAACTTCGCCGGCAGCGGCTCCTCGAAGGGGGCCTACGCCTCGATCCAGGGCCACTACACCGGACCGAGCTCGCTGGTCCTGGAATCGGCCAGCGCCAGCAACGTGCTCGTCAAGGGCGAACGCTGCGCCGCGCAGTACACGGACGCCAGCGTCGTCTTCTGAGCGCCGCGCCCCCCGGCGCTACCGGCGCGAGCGCGACCAGAGCCTGCCGCTGAGGTTGGGTTCGACCGGGCCGAGCATCACGCGGGCACCGGCGTAGACGAGGGCGAGCAGGCAGACGACCAGCGCAGCCAGCCCGGCCGTGCCGATCCCCGAGGAACCGGGATCGCTGCTGGCCGCCGCCGGCACGGCGGCGACGGGGGCCGACTCGGCGCTGGCGCCGAGCACGCCCTGCCGCGGCTTGGCGCTCGCCACCACGACGGCGCCGCCGACGGCCTTGAGCGAGGGCTTGTCGGGGGCCGGCTTCGTGGCCGGCTCTTCCGCCGGCGTGGGCGCGGCTTCCACCGGAGCGGTCTCGACCGTTTCTTCGAGGCTCAGCGTCGATTCAGTTTCCGGTTCTTCCTGATAGGTGCTCGGGCTCGGCGTCGGGGCTGGAGCCGGAGCGGGCGTCGCCGACGGCGTCGGCTTCGAGCTGCCGCCGCTCCCCAGGGTGCTGCCCCTCGAGGTCTTTTCCCCACCGCCGGCGGTGCCGCCGCTGCCCTCCTGGGGGACCCAGCCGGTCGAGGGCGCGGGGGTCGGTTCGGTCGTCGTTTCGGGCGCTTCCGGCGAGCTACCCGGAACTTCCGCGGCCGCACCCGCTTCGGCGGCGAATGCCGGCGCCGCAGCGGGCAGCGTCAGCACGGTCGCGGCCAGAGCCGCGAGAAGGAGCTTGACGAAGCGGCTCCAAGGCGAGCTTTTCGGAGTCAGGCGAAAGATGGACGGATATTCTAGTTCGAGGTGCGAGAGCTGACGAGAACAAGCGGTGAAGGCCGGAAAAGGGCTGGACTTGCAGCGCTTGCCGGCGCCATGCTGGCGAGTGTCCTGGTCCTCTTGCTCGCCGTCGCCGCCCCGGCGGCGCCGCCTCTACTCAGCCTCGTGGCCGCCGACGGAGAGATCGGCGGGACGATCCAGGCGACCGCCACCCTCTCCGACAGCCCGGACGCAACCGGCGAGATCGTCTTCGATGTATTCGGCCCCGGCGACGCGTCGTGCTCCACCACCGGACAGGCCCTGGAGCCGAAACCGGTCAGCGGCGAAGGCGAGTACGTCTCCGCCGCCTTCGCGCCCACCGCCGCCGGGGTCTACTCCTGGAGCGCCCACTACTCGGGGGACGAACCGGCCGATTCCCCCTGTGCGACCTCGAACGTGGCGAAGGCGAGCCCAACGCTGACCGGCAGCGCCAGCGCGGCGACGGCCGGAGCGACGATCCACGACGAAGCCTCGCTCAGCGGTGGCTTCTCCCCCACTGGCGAAGTCACTTTCTCCGTCTATGCGCCCACCGACACCGGTTGCTCGACCCCGCTCGCAACGGGGAGCGCGACCCTGCAGGGCGGCGCAGCGCGATCCGCCGACTACCTGCCCCCGCAGGCCGGCGACTTCCGCTGGACCGCGGCCTATCCCGGCGACGCCAACAACGAGGCGGCGAGCACGGCCTGCAACCTCGCCGGTCAGACCTCGGTCGTCGCCAAGGCCTCACCGACCCTGAGCGGGCTGGCGACCTCGGCGGTCGTGGTCGGGCAGCCGATCACCGACGCGGTCACCGTCAGCGCCGGCTTTGCCGCCGGCGGCGAGCTGCTCTTCCGCGCCTACGGCCCAGCCGACCCGGACTGCTCGGGGGCGCCGGCCTACGAACAGGCGGTCAGCGTCAACGGCGACGGCACCTACGCGCCGGCCGGCTTCGCGCCGGGACCAGGCCTCTACCGCTGGACGGTCGGCTACGGAGGCGACGCCAACAACGAGGCCGCCGACCTGGCCTGCGGCGCCGGCAACCAGGCCTCGGCGGTCGGCACGATCGCGGTGACCTTGAAGGTCAGTGCGAGCGGCGGCACGGTCGGCAACCCGGTCGCGGCGACGGCGACGATTGCCGAAGGAGCGACCCCGGGCGGGCAGATCACCTTCAAAGCGTTCCCGCCGGCGGACGCGACCTGCGCCGGGGCGCCCGCCTTCAGCACGACGCTGGCGGTCGCGGGCAACGGCACCTATACCTCTGCCC
>JBFXEM010000052.1:0-8561 GCA_050180135.1 Solirubrobacterales bacterium
TCCCCCACACCCCCCGCGACCCAGTCACCGACGCCGAGGCCGCGGCCCTGATCGAGGGGGTGGCCGAACATGAGATCCCGCTGGTGCGGCTTCCCGGTGGTGCCGACCTCCTGCGCCCGAGCAACGGCGAGCTCTCGCGGGCACTGGGGATCGGCCTCGAGCTCTCGCCGCGCGAGGAGGTCGACCTGCTGGTGATCGGCGGTGGCCCGGCTGGGCTGGGCGCCGCCGTCTACGGGGCCTCCGAGGGCCTCGACACGCTGGTGATCGAGAGCACGGTGCTCGGCGGCCAGGCCGGAACCTCGCGACGAATCGAGAACTACCTCGGATTCCCGGCCGGGATCAGCGGTACCGAGCTGATCAGCCGCGCGATCACCCAGGCGCGCAAGTTCACGGCCCGCACGGCGACCCCCTACCGGGCGCTCTCCCTGGACCCGGGGGAGGAGCGGCACACGGTCAAGCTCGAGGGCGAGGTCGAGGTGGCGGCAAGGGCGGTGCTGCTCTCGACCGGCGCCGAATACCGGAAACTGCCGGTCGACAACCTCGACGAGTACGAGGGCTTCAGCGTCTTCTACGCGGCCGGGCCGCCGGAGGCGCAGCTCTGCGGCGCCCAGCGGGTCGGCGTCGTCGGCGGCGGCAACTCGGCCGCCCAGGCGGCGATCTGGCTCGCCCGCGGCGGCGCCCTCGTCACCCTCCTACACCGCCGCGCCGACCTGCGAGAAACGATGTCCAACTACCTGATCGAGGATCTCGATCGCTACGGGGTCGCCGTCCGCGACCGCAGCGAAATCACCGCCCTGCACGGGCGCGAGGGCATGCTCGACGGCGTCACCCTCTCCGACGGGACCGAGATGCCGCTCTCCTACCTCTTCCTCTTCCTCGGCGCCTCACCCTGCACCGACTGGCTCGGCGAGTGCATCGCCCGCGACGAGAAGGGCTTCGTCCTGACCGGCGAGGAGGCCGGCGCCGACGGCCTCCTGGAGACCAGCGTCCCCGGCGTCTACGCCGCCGGCGACGTCCGCTCCGGATCGATCAAGCGCTGCGCCACCGCGGTCGGCGAGGGCGCGGCCGTGGTCCGCTTCGTCCACGAGCACCTGTCAGCGGCGCCCGCCTCGGCCTAGTCGTCGCGCTCAGGGCGCGCCAGCGGGGTATTTGTCGATCCAGGCTTGCCTGATCTTGCCCGGCGTCCTCGTCTTCGCCCCCCAGCCCGGCCGATCGCCGGCGTTCCAGTAGCGCATCCGCGACGGGTCCGCGGGGTCGACGTACCTGGGAGGCCTCGTAGCGCTTCCGCAGCTCGAAGTAGGCGAGCGCGGTAATCAGGGCGCCGAAAGACCAAACGAAGATCTGCACGAGCACCCCGACCGCGAACGAGACCGCCGAGGTCGATTCGCACCGCAAGCTCAGGATCACGCCGGGCACGATCACCGCGCTCGCGAGGACGAGGAAGCAGCGGGTAGCGCCGGTACCGACCGATCGCATCGCCGACCAGCTGGTGTGGGGCCCGTACCAGTAAAGGGTGATTATCCCCGAGTGATCAAGCGCAGTACGACTACGCGACCAACCTCACCTCGAAGCTCGGCATCAGCAGCGCCCCGGCCCCACCGAGCAGGGCGAGGATGCGGGTGACGTAGGCCTGGGTCTCGGGGTAGGGCGGGATGCAGCTGCAGGGTTCGACCGCGCCGGGACCGGCGTTGTAGGCGGCGAGAGCGAGTTCGGGCGAGCCGAACTGGCGCAGGAGGTCGGACATCAGGTGCGCCTGGGCCTCGATCGCGGCGACCGGGTCGAAGGGGTTGGCGAGGCCGTAGGCGGCGGCGGTACCGGGCATGAACTGAGCGATGCCCTGAGCGCCGGCGGGCGAGCCGGCGTTGGGGTCGAAGCCGGACTCGGCCATCAGCTGGGCGGCCAGCAGGGCCGGCGAGACGTTCCAGCGCGCGCCCGAACGCAGCAGCGGCGCCCGGTACTGGACCGGGACGAACGAGGGCACGGTGGCCGCGGTCGCCGTCGCCCCTCCCCCGCTCGCGCCGCCGGACTCGCCGGCCGGTGAGCAGGGCGCCGGGCCGGCCTCGTATCCGAAGTGCCAGGCCTCCCACGAGTAGCGCTGGACGAAGCCGAAGCGGGTGGCGTTGGCGGCCAGCCAGGCGTAGGCGGATTCGGGCCCGAGGTCGAGCTCGGTCGCGCAGCGGTGCAGCGAGTGCCCTGGCGGCGCCACCCATTTCGGGTCCGGGTGGGCGGCGAAGAGAGCTGCCTGTTCGGCGTCGGAACGGAAGCCGGAAACGACCACCAGGGTCACGCCGTCGCCAGCGGCGTCAGCCTTCATGCGGTCGTAGGCGGCGCCCACGTCGGGTCGCATCCCCTTGCCGTCGCGGAAGACGAGCGGCCCGCCGTAACCGCCGCCGCTGGCCATCGACATGCCGCCGGCGGCGCCGCTCGGCGCCGCAGCTTCGGCCACGGCGGAGGCTTCGACCCGCGCGCCACGCTCGGCGCCATCCAACCGCGCGACCACGACCGCCTTCACCTGGACCGGAGCGAACGAGTCGCCGTCGGGAAAGACAACCCGCAGCCGCCCCGGGTCGACGCCGTTGGCACGGCCGGCGTCGAGCGCGGCCCGCCGCGCCCGCGCCAGGAAGAAGGGCTTGCCGATGTGGTCGGGGTTCGGACGCCCGTCGCTCAGGGTCGCTGGCGCGAGCAGCTGCGGGAGGTCGTCGCGAAGCGAGCGGGCTGCCGAGATCGCCGCCAGGTCCGCCGCCCTCTGTGCCCTGCCCTTGCCCGTGATCGCACCGGCGATCGCGACCAGGGCGAGGGCGCCAGCGATTACCACGATCGCCCCGCCCAGGGCGAGGATCAGCGCCTGCCCGGACTCGTCGCGGACGAACCGCCGCCCACCCCGCAACCGCTTCGAGATCCACATCGCGCCCATGCTCGGACCCTGACCGGCGAGAGCGCACGCGTGGCGCGCTCAGCGTGACGACTTCGGCGCGACTAAGCCAATTAAGCGACGTCGACGATCTCGATCAGCCCCTCGAGGCCGCGGAGATCGGCAGCGTTGCGCGTGTAGAGGGGAAGCCCGTGCGCAAGAGCCGTCGCCGCGATCATCAGGTCGACCGCACGGGCGCCGCGTGGCTTGCGGCCGATGCGGTGGAACGCCGCGCTGACGCGGCCGTATGCCCGGGCGCAGACCGGATCGAAGTCGAGCGATTCGATTCCCGCCTCGATTCGCTGAAGGTGATCCTGGCGCTGGGCACGGGCCACCGGCGTCAAGGCGGCGACCGGACCCGAGGTCAGCTCCGCGAGGGTTAGGGTCGAGATCGCGACTTCGCTCGGAAGTCGCTCCAGCGCAACTACCTCGAGGGCGATCGCCACCGAAGTGTCGATCAGGCCTCGCTCATGAGTCATCCCAGAAGCGAGGCGTCGGGTCCTGATCGGCGATCGAATCGATGTCGGCGAAGAACTGCTTGGCGTCAATCTCCCCAACCCCACGGAGCGAAGCCTGGAGGGTCGCGACGGGGACGAACTGCCGTGGCCGGATCGGCCGCAGTTCACCGACGGGTCGTCCGTTGCTGGTGACGATGAACTCCTCACCGCGGTCCAGTGCGCGCATGATCTCTCCGCTCTGGTTGCGCAGCTCTCTCTGGGTCAGGTTGCGGGCCATCCGGATTACCGTAGCACGGGTGCGACAGGAGGTTACGGAGCAGGCGAGGCGGCAATCCAGGACGCTCGGCAGCGAGGATTCCGAACAGCGCCCGGCGCTCGTCGATCCAGCTCAGGCGGTGCTTCAGCACCCCCACGTCGAGGTCGGCGGCGAGCAGGTCGCGGACCACCAGAGCGAGCAGCGGCCGGTCCGCGGTGACGTCGGCGCGGAGCAGAACACTCGACGGTCGCGGCGCGCGATCGGCGCCCAGGAGCGCCTGCAGCGCCACCGGCGGCAGGTGGACGACGGCGAGCGCCCCGCGCGCCACCGTCACTGCCGCGGCGGCCGCCGCGAACCCGTCCTCGTCGGCCGCTGCCGCGAGGTGGCAGACCTGACCGCGGGCGGCGACGCGCACCCCCGGCAGGTGCGCCGCGAGGCGGTCCTCCAGGGTCCGGGCAGGCGTCGACGCGATCAGGGTCGGCCGCGGCGCGCGACCGCCGAGGTCGATCAGCAGGGCGGCGCGGTCGATGTCGGCGCCAGCGCAGGCGAGGGCGGCGGCCGCCGCCCGCGAGCCCTCGGCCGCCCCGACGGCGGTCACCAGGACGGTCGGCGCATCGGCGGCGATCTCGTAGCTCACCGCGCCCGCCTCGCACTCGCGGCACTGGTCACGGCAAGCCGCTCGGCGACGGCCCGAAAGGGCGAAGGCGGCCGCAACCGCACCGTCACCCGGCCGCCGGCAACCGCGACCTCGACGTCGTCCTCGGCCCACCCCGGCAGGGCGGCGCGCGCCGCGGCCGGTGCCGAGCCGCCGCTCGCGAGCGCCAGCGCCCCGGCCTCGGCCGCCCCGTCGGCGAGGGTCAGCGCGTAGCCCGCCGCCAGAAGTTGCAGAGAGACCAGGGCGGCGACCACGAGCGCCGGCATTGCCGCGAGCAGCTCGACCGTGGCCTGGCCGGAGGAGTCAGCCATCGCCGGGCCCCAATCCGGAGCTCGCCTGCACCCGCAGGGCCGGCGCCGCCCCGAGCAGGCTCGGGACCCGGACCCGCACCTTGACCCCTTCGTCGTCGCTGACCTCCGCCCCGGGCCGCAGCGGCGACGGCAGCGCCCGCTTCGCGACCGCCTCGGCATCGCCGCCCACCAGGGCCGCGCGCGCCCCGGCGCGGGCGGCGACGCTCGCCGACCAGAGCGCGTGACCGGCGAGCGCCGCCTGCGCCGCCACCGCGACCGCGAACAGCAGGAACGGGATCACGGCGATCAGCTCGACCGACGCCGTCCCGTCCTCCCCGTGGCTTCTGCTGTCGCTTCCCGGCGGCACCCGGCAACCGTCCCAAGCATCGGTTCACGCATGGTGCGCAGATCCACATTTCTCGATCACAAACCTGAGACGGAAGGCTGTCTCGGGAGAGGCCGTGCCGATGACTGGCGAGCGCCGGGCCAAGCGAGGCCAGGACGCAGTCCGGCTGAATAGCAGCGCTATTCAGCCGGACGAGGACGCCGCCTCGCGCCGGCCCGCCGCCGCCAGGCGCGGCCCGGCCCGACCGAGCCAGCCTTCCGTCTCAATAAGTGTTCGCCTCGGTCCAGATCCTGTAGATCGCCAGCACCGAACCGACCAGCAAGACGATCCAGAGCACCGTCCCGCCGCCGCTCGAAAAGAGCTTGTCGGCACCTGCGACCAGCAGGACCAGCAACCCGAAGGCACCGTAGAAGATCGCCCGGCGGCCGTCGCTGAGCGTCGCCAGGGTCAGCTGGTTTTCGCGGCTGAGGACGTAGAGCATCCAGGTGATCCCGGCGAGAAAACCCATCGTCAGCGCGGTCAGTACGGCGTCGGCGAAGTTCTCGCCGGAGGGCGCGAACGCGACGCCCAGGGCGAGGACCATGATGATCGCGACGTTGCGGGCCGTACGCACGGCTTCAAGTCTACGCCGCTACTTGCTGGTCATCACGACGATGCCGAAGACCAGCGCCGCGCCGACGACGACCAACCCCAGGGCGCCCACCGCGAGCGCACCGCCGGCGGCGACCGGCCGCTCCGCGCGGTTGAGGTCGGCGAAGCGGCCGACCCCCCAGATCGCCACCGAGAAGGCGAAAGTGACGCCGATCCCAGCGATCACCGAGGCGACTACCGTCTCCAGCATCTCCCTGCCCTCGACCAGGCTGGCGAGGATCATCATGCGCCGGCGGCCGGGACGGGGGCGCCGCGCTGCGCCCGGCGTACGAACAGCGCCGCGACCAGGGCCAGCGACAGGATGCTGACGACCAGCGGCCCCAGCGCGCCGGTGCCGAAGATCCGGGTGATGCCGTAGACCAGGGCGCCCATCGCGGCCGCCGCCGGCAGCGTCAGCAGCCAGGCGGTGACGATGTTGCCGGCGACGCCCCAGCGCACCGCCGAGACCCGTTTGGCGGCACCGGCCCCCATCACGCCGCCGTTGATCACGTGGGTGGTCGAGAGCGGGAAGCCGAAGTGGGTCGAGGCGAGGATCACGGCGGCGCCGGCACCCTGCGAGGAGAAGCCCTGGGCGGCGTCCATCTTGATGATCCGGGTGCCGGTCGTTTTGATGATCCGCCAGCCGCCGCTGTAGGTGCCGAGCGCGATCGCGAGGGCGGAGCTGGCGATCACCCAGAACGGAGGTTCGGCGTCGGCGCCGAGGCTGCCGTTGGCGATCAGGGCAAGGGTGATGATGCCCATCGTCTTCTGGGCGTCGTTGGTGCCGTGCGCGAGCGCCAGCAGGCCCCCGGAGACGATCTGGCCATGTTTGAAGCCGCGGCTGACGATCCCGGGCCGCTGCCTGCCGACCACCCGGTAGACGATTCCGATCGAGAGCCCGGCCACCGTGAAGGCAAGGATCGGTGCCACCACCGCCGGCACCAGGACCTTGCCGACGAGTCCTTCGGCGAGGATCGCGTCGAACCCGGCGGCGGCGACGGCAGAGCCGACGACGCCGCCGATCAGCGCGTGCGAGGAGCTCGACGGCAGCCCGAACCACCAAGTGACCAGGTTCCAGCTGATCGCTCCGATCAGTCCCGCGAAGACGATAGTCGGCGTGATCACGGCAGAGTTGACGACGTCGTTGGCGACGGTCGCGGCGACGGTGATCGAGATGAAGGCGCCGATGAAGTTGAGCAGCGCCGCCATCCCGATCGCCACCTGCGGGCGGGCCGCTCCGGTCGAGATCGAGGTGGCGACGACGTTGGCGGTGTCGTGGAAGCCGTTGGTGAAGTCGAAGGCCAGCGCCGTGCAGATGACGATGACGAGGATTACATCTGAACTCATGAGTTCTTGATGACTATTCCCTCAATGATCTGGGCCGCGGTCTCGGTCGCGTCGATCGCCTCCTCGAGTACCGCGAACATGTCCTTCCAGCGGATCACCACCATCGGGTCGATCCCGTTGGAGAAGAGCGAGGCGACGGCGTCGCGGGAGATCCGGTCGCCCTCGTTCTCGAGCCGGTGGATCTCGATCCAGTACTTGTCGAGGTCCTTGAACTCGGGCAGGTGCTCGAGCCCGGCGGCGAGCTGTTCGCAGGAGGCGACGAGGACCTTGGTCAGCGCCGTCGCCTGCTCCATCGGGGCCTCGATCTTGTAGAGGCCGAGGAAATCCGCCGCCTCCTCGGCGAAGTCGACGATGTCGTCCATCTGCGTCGCCAGGCCGTAGATGTCCTCGCGGTCGATCGGCGTCACGAAGGTCGAGTTGAGCCGCTTGATGATGTCGTGGGTGATCCGGTCACCCTCGGTCTCGGCGGCGATGATCTCGCTCAGCAGGCCGTCGTCCTCGGGCCAGCTGTTCATCATCCGATCCAGCAGGCGCGACGCGTGGACGTTGTTCTGCCCAGCTTCGATGAAGAGGTCGAAGAACGTCCGATCGCGGGGAAGAAGCGAGAAGCGCGCCACTGAGCGCCATCCTAGTGGCGGCGGAGGCGCCTCGGGGTCAGCTAGTGGAAGCGGCCAGCTGCTCGGCGGCGCGGGCGGCGTGGCGCTCGCGCAGCTCGGCCTGGACGCTGCGCCGTTCGCTCACGGGGGCGACGTCGCGGGTCCAGCGCCCGTCCTCGCCCAGCTCCCTGGCGTTGCTGTTGTCGGCGAAGCAGCGCTCGAGCACGTCGAGCATCTCCGCCTTCAGCCCCTCGTCCTCGACCGGCGCCACCAGCTCGACCCGACTGTCGAGGTTGCGCGGCATCAGGTCGGCGGAGCCCATCATCACCGTCGTCTGCGCCCCGCGCTGGAAGGCGTAGACGCGCGAGTGCTCGAGGAAGCGACCGACGATCGAGACGACCCGGATGTTCTCCGAAACGCCGGGAACGCCGGGGCGCAGGCAGCAGATCCCGCGCACGTTGAGGTCAACGGTGACCCCGGCGGTCGAGGCCGCGTAGAGGGCACGGATGCAGCCGGCGTCGACCAGCGAGTTCATCTTCAGGGCGACCCGCGACTGCTCCCCCGCTTCGTGGGCGGCGACGGTGCGCTCGATCTCCTCGATGATGCGGTTGCGCATCGTCGTCGGCGAGACCAGCATCTTGCGGTAGACCGCGGGCCGGCCATAGCCGGTGAGGAAGTTGAACATCTCGGCGACGTCGGCGCCGACGTCGGGGTCGGCGGTGAAGAGGCCGAAGTCGGTGTACAGGCGGGCGGTCTTCGGGTGGTAGTTGCCGGTGCCGATGTGCACGTACTCGCGCACCCGCTCGCCCTCGCGGCGGGCAACCAGGATCGCCTTCACGTGCGTCTTCAGGCCGGGAATGCCGTAGACGACGTGGACCCCGGCCTCCTCCAGGGACTTCGCCCAGTGGATGTTGGCCTCCTCGTCGAAGCGCGCTTTCAGCTCGACCATGCAGACCGCCTGCTTGCCGCGTTCGGAGGCGCGGATCAGCGACGGCACCAGCGGCGAGTCGTCGCTGGTGCGGTAGACCGTGTGCTTGATCGCCAGCACGTCGGGGTCGGCGACCGCCTGGGC
>JBFXEM010000053.1:0-8553 GCA_050180135.1 Solirubrobacterales bacterium
GTGATCCGGCTGCCGTTGGTCCGCGAGCCCGGGGCACCGCAGTTGCGCACCTGGCTGCTCTTCCGCTGGGGGATCCGCGCGCTGGCCCTGGCGCCGCTGATCATCGGCGCCGCCAGCCTGATGACCAACGACGGCGGCGGCCTCTACTGGATCGTCGCCGGGATCGTCTTCGCGACCGTCGGCGCGGTCGCCAACGCCTGGGTGCTGCTGGTCGAGATCCTGCGCTGAGCGGGCCGCCCGGCGCGCTCGGGCGCCCGGTCCGCCGAAAGCGCGAGAATAGGCCGATGCGCCGATCCGACCAACGCCGCGACGCCGTCTTCGCCAGCTACCAGCGCGACGTCACCGGCCGCCCACTCGACGAGCTGATCGCCGACGCCCGCCCGCTGACCCGGGAACTGGCCGAGGGTGTCGACGAACACCGCGAAGACCTCGACGAGACGATCGCCGCCCACGCCAAGGGCTGGACAGTCGACCGCATCGCGCCGCTGGACCTGAACGTGATGCGGGTGGCGCTGTACGAGATCGAGGAGGAGCTGGCGCCGCCGGAGGTCGCGATCAACGAGGCGATCGAGATCGCCAAGGAGTACTGCGGCGCCGACGCGCCGAAATTCATCAACGGCATCCTCGGCGCGATCGTGCGCGAGCGCGAGCCGGCCAAGTGAGCGAGGGCGCCGACAACCGGCTGCGCCAGATCGCCGCCCGCCTGCGTGAGATCGCGACCGAGCTCGACGGCAACGAGGTCGGCGACGAGCGCGCCGCCGAGCTGGCCGCCGAGGCGGCCGACCTCTCCGCCGAGGCGGTCGAGGAGGCCAACCGCCAAGCTCGCGAGCAGTCCCACTCTTGAGCTACCCGGACGACCTGCGCCAGACGGTTGACGCGGCGCTGGAGCGGCTGCGCTTCTCGGCCGCCGCCCCGACCGGCGGCCTCGAGGAGGCGATGCGCTACTCGCTGCTGGCCGGTGGCAAGCGGGTGCGGCCGGTGCTGGCGCTGGCGACCGCGAAGGCGTTCGGCGCCGAACCCGCCCGCTTCCTTCCCGCGGCCTGCGCGATCGAGCTGATCCACACCTACTCGCTGATCCACGACGACCTGCCGGCGATGGACGACGACGAGCTGCGCCGCGGCCAGCCGACCGCCCACGTGAAGTACGGCGAGGACGTGGCGATTCTCGCCGGCGACGGGCTCTTCGCCGAGGCGGTGCGGCTTTTCTGCGAGCAGCCGGGCGAGCCGTCGCGGGTGCTGTCGGCGCTGCGCGAGCTGGCCGCCGCGACCGGCGTCGACGGCATGGTCGGCGGCCAGTACGTCGACGTGATCGGCGACGAGGCCGACGCCGAGGGGCTGCGGGCGCTGCATGCGCTCAAGACCGGCCGACTGATCGCCGCCAGCGTCGGCGTCGTACTGATCCTCGAGGGAGTCGGCGAACGTGAGACAATGCCGTACCGCCGCTTTGCGGACGAGCTCGGCGTCCTCTTTCAGATCGTCGACGACATCCTCGACGTGACCGAGAGCGACGAGCAGCTCGGCAAGCCACATGGAAGCGACGAGCGACATGGAAAACTCACCTACGTCAGCCTCTTCGGGCTGGAGCGAGCGCGTGAGCTGGCGGCCGAATCACACGCCAAGGCACGGGCGGCGCTGGCCGAGGCCGACGGCGAGACCGAGGACCTGAGCCGCGTGGCCGACTACATCTTCACGAGGAACGAATGAGCGAAACGCCCCCCACCCAGGGCAACGACAACGAGACACGCGAGCCGCTGCTGCCCGGGATCAACGGACCGGCCGACCTGCATGACCTCGACGACGCCCAGCTGGCGCAGGTCGCGGAGGAGATGCGGACATACATCATCGACACGATCGGTGAGATCGGCGGCCACTTCGGCGCCAACCTCGGCACCTGCGAGCTCGCCGTCGCCCTGCACAGCCTGCTCGACTCGCCGCGGGACAAGGTCCTCTGGGACGTCGGCCACCAGTCCTACCCGCACAAGATCCTCACCGGCCGCCGCGAGGAGCTGCCGACGATCCGCCAGTACGAGGGCCTCGCCCCGTTCTGCTCGATCGCCGAGTCCGAGCACGACATCATGGGCGCCGGTCACGCCTCGACCTCGATCGGCTACGCGGTCGGGCTGAAGGAGGCGATGCGCCACGGGATCGGCACCGACGGCCGCGTCGCCGCCGTGATCGGCGACGGCGCCCTCACCGGCGGCGTCGCCTACGAGGCCCTGCACGCGGCCGGCGGCCTGCAGACCCCGGTCGTGATCGTCCTCAACGACAACGGGATGTCGATCTCCCCCAACGTCGGCGCGCTCTCCCGCTACTTCAACCGGATCCGGCTCAACCCGCGCCTCTACCACGCCCGCGAGGGGGTCGAGGACCGGCTGACCAGGCTGCCGCTCGGCCTCGGCCGGCGGATCGAGCGCCTCGGCCCGGAGATCAAGTCGGCGATCAAGGCCTACTGGGCCCCGGGTCTCTTCTTCGAGGAGCTCGACCTCGCCTACATGGGTGTGATCGACGGCCACGACGTGCACGCCCTCCGCGAGGCGCTGACCGAGGCCTTCGAGTCCGAGCGCCCCGTGGTCGTCCACATCCACACCGTCAAGGGCAAGGGCTTCGCTCCCGCCGAAGCCGGTGGCCTGGAGACGATGGAGGAGTGGCACGCCGCCAAGCCCAACTCGATAGTCAACGGGCGCCCCGCCGCCGCGAAGCCGGTGCCGGTGGTGGAAACGGACTCGCCGGAGGGGATCGAGCGGCTCGAGAAGCCGCCCGCGGCCGGCTCGCCGCCGCAGTACACGAAGGTCTTCGCCGAGGCGATGGTGGCCGAGGCCGAGCGCGACGAGCGGGTGATCGGGATCACCGCGGCGATGGCGGGGGGGACCGGGCTGCAGAAGCTCGCCGACGAGGCTCCCGACCAGTACTACGACGTCGGGATCGCCGAGCAGAACGCGGTCCTGATGGCCTGCGGCCTGGCCCTGCAGGGCGCGAAGCCGGTCTGCGCGATCTACTCGACCTTCCTCCAGCGCGCTTACGACCAGATCGTCCACGACGTCTGCCTGCAGGACCTCGACGTGACCTTCGCGATGGACCGCGCCGGCCTGGTCGGCGACGACGGCCCGACCCACCACGGCGCCTTCGACGTCTCCTACTTCCGCCCGATCCCCAACGTCGTCGTGATGGCCCCGCGCGACGAGGCGATGCTGGTTCACATGCTGCACACCGCGATCGCCCACGACGGCCCCGCGGCGCTGCGCTACCCGCGTGGCGCGGGGGAGGGGGTCGAGCTGCCGGCGAGCCCGCAGCTGATCCCGATCGGCCGCGGCGAGGTGCTCGCCGAGGGCGAGCGGGTGGCGCTGCTGGGCTACGGCTACGGGGTCACGGTCGCCCGCGAGGCGGCGGCGATCCTAGCCGGCCACGGGCTCAACGTGACCGTCGCCGACGGCCGCTTCGCGAAGCCGATCGACGGCGAGCTGGCGACGCGGCTGGCGCGCGAGCACGAGCTGCTGGTGACGATCGAGGAGAACGTGCTCCCGGGAGGCTTCGGCTCGGCCGTTTTGGAGCACCTCGAGGATGCCTTCGCCGAGGGCCCGGGCGAGCGGGCGCGGGTGCTGCGCGTCGGCCTTCCCGACCGCTACGTGACCCACGGCAAGCCGGCGCTACTGCGCGGCGAGGTGGGCCTGACCGGCGAGTCGGTGGCGGAGCGAGTACTGGCCTCCACTTTGTCCAAACAGCCGATCCTGGGCTAATGAATTTTGACGATTGCGCCGATTGACGCAATCGCATAGTCTGCGACCGTCTTCCCGGTGAAGGTGGACGAAGCGGCTCTTGAGCCACGCTTCTGGGGAATCACCACAGGGAGGGGAGACGCGCATCTCAATATGTGTGGGTCCGCTAGGGGAGCGGACTTCTCGCGGCCCGTCGCTAACGCGACCGGGGCCGCGAGGCGCGTCCGCAAGCGGATCGCGCCCCGTCGGTCCCGGGGTCAGTCCTGCTCGGCGAGGATCGCGTAGATCTTGCGCCTGCTCTCGTCGAGCAGCTCGCGGACGCGCTGCTGCTGGCCGGCGTCGCCGGCGACGAACGCCTGGCGGATCGCGTGGTGGAGCTTCTTCATCGAGCCCGCAAGCTGAGCCTGCTCGGGCTCGGTGTCGGCCTTGACGGCGTCCCAGGGGGTCTGCTCCTCGCCCCGCTCCTCCTGGGCGGCGGAACCCGCGTCGGTGAGGGTGAAGCGGCGCTTGCCCTCGCTCTCCTCGCCGCGGATCAGACCCTCGTCCTCGAGCATCTGCAGGGTGGGGTAGATCGAGCCGGCGCTCGGGGTCCAGGCGCCGTCGGTGCGCTCCTCGAGCTCTTTGATCATCTCGTAGCCGTGCATCGGCCGCTCGGCCAGCAGGGCGAGGATCGCGGCGCGAACGTCACCCCGACGTGCCCGTCCGCCGCCGCGACCGCGACCCCCGCGTCCGTAGCGGGGCCCGCGGCTGCGGGCGAACTCGCGCAGGTGCGCCTGATGGTGTGAATCGTGTCTGTGGTGCATCGAAAACCTTTCTATCGGTAACTAACGCGATATATCGTAACAACTCGCTCACCTGGGCCCGCCAGCGGGGGTTTCTGAGCCTTGGATCCGCCATTGACCCCCAAACTCAGACACGTCTCCGTTACGGGGTCGGGTGGGCGGGTAGCCTGCGCGCATGAAGTTCCTCTTCGCACCGATCGGGATCGGCGCCGGCCTCGTCGCCGGGATGCTCGGCAAGAAGGCTTTTGAACGGCTCTGGGCCGTGATCGACGAAGAGGACCCGCCGGAGCCCGACCAGCGTGGAGCGCCAACCGTGAAGCTGGTCGCGGCGCTGGCGATCGAGGGCGCGATCTTCCGCCTCGCCAAAGGGCTGACCGACTACGGCGCCCGCCGTGCCTTCGCCTCGTTCACCGGCCGCTGGCCGGGCGAGGACCCGGCCCGCCAGGACTAGCCCCAGACGCAGAAACGCCCCTCGAGGGGAGGGGCGTTTCAGGGTTCACTGCGGGGGAGAGGCCTTCCGATACCCAGCCCGCGGCGGCCGAAACTCGCCTCTCGCCAGCCGGCCGAACATATACTCGCGCCGATGGCAGAGGCGGAGCCACTCAACCAGGAGGGATTCGCCGCCTTCGCGGCGCGCACGAGCGAGGACACTCCGGTGGTGATGCTGAATCTGCTGCGCTTCCTGCCCGACGGCGGCGAGGAGCGCTACGCCGAATACGGCGCCGCCGTCACCCCGATGGTCGAGGCTCGCGGGGGGCGCATCGTCTACGCCGGCGCTCCCGCTACGGCGCTGCTCGGCGAGCACTCCTGGCACCTGGTGGTGCTGGTCGAATACCCGAACCGGGCGGCCTTCCTGGAGATGCTCGGCTCCGAGGAGTACAAGGCGATCGCCCACCTGCGCACCGAGGCGCTCGAGAAGGGCGAGCTGCACCCGATGGACACGGCGCCCTTCGCCTGAGCTAAGTGGCGTCGGGCGCCAACTCGGCGGCGATCGCGCGCGCCCAGGCCCTGATCTCGTCCCAGTCGCGGCGATCCTGGAACTCGGGCGGGACGTTCTGGGCCATCGACTTGGCGACGAGGCCCTCGGGCTCGGCCGGGATGCTGCCGCCGAAGACGACGTGCCCGCGCGCGCCCAGCTCGGTCACCCTGGCGACGATCTTCGGCGGCTCCATCCAGTCCGGGTCGTCGTCGGCGGGGTCGCCGACCGGCCCGGAGCTGAAGACCCAGAACGGCAGCGAGGACAGCGCCTCGCGATGCTTGCGAAGGAAGTGCTTGGCGTCGCCGCGCCAGCGCTTTACGTAGACGGCGCTGCCGAGGACGACGGCGTCGTAGGGTGCGAGGTCGGAGACGTCGCTGGCCGGTAGGCAGTCGACCTCGATCCCGCCCTCGCGCAACGTTGCCGCAACCGCCTCGGCGATCTCGGCCGTGGAGCCCCGTTTGGACGCGTGGGCGACGAGGGCCTTCACGTTCAGCGGCCCTCCTTCTTCTTTCTACCCTCGGAGATCGTCCAAACCTCGCGCGTGTTGACCAGGAGCCGGGCACCGTCGATCCGCGTCACCTCGAACATCGGCACTTTGGTCGCTTCACCGGCGGCGATCAGGATCTTGATCTCCTCGTAGTCCTCCTGCACGGCGACCGAGTGGTCGTCCCCGAAACGGATGTAGGTGGTCATCGGCCGAGCCTAGCGGGAGAGGACAGGCCCCGGGGCGCGCAGGCTCGCGCGGACTTAGGAAATCGACTCGTTCCCAGCTAGTACTTTGAAAGCGCCCCAAGGCGAGCGCCGGAACCGCGCCTACGAGCGCGACGCGCGACGCGGGCTCGGGGCCGGGGCCGTGCGTGGCCCGGCCCCGGGTTCCCGGAGCCAGCGCGCTGAGCGGCACAACCGCCGCAGCTGGCTCCACAACAGAAAACGCCCCGCCGGGGAGGCGGGGCGCTTCTGGGGTTACTACAGGGAGGAGAGAGCGCCAGGTGCCCAGACGCAGAGCCAAATTTGGCTTGCTAGAGCGCAATTTATCCGGCTGGGTCCGGTTGTGACCGGCAGAATTTGCGCCTGATAGTGGCACCACGGTGGCACGGGGCCGATCAGAGGAAGGTTGCCGGCAAGGGGGGTCAGCGAATCTGTCGAAGCTGCCCCCGTGGATCTCCCTTCAGCGATCGGCTTAGGCTTGGATATTGCCGGGGCGACCATCATCGCGGTCGGCCTGCTCGGTCACCCAGCGACGATGGCGCTTCGGGCCACCTCCTTCTGGGGAAGCAGCGCACCTACCGCAGTTGCGCAGGCCGAGAGTCGCGCGGACGCTGAGTTTGGGATTCCCATATTCGCCTGCGGCTTCCTGGGTCAACTCATCGGACTCGGTGTGCATTCCGAAGCATCCGTCCAGCTCGGTTACGCAGCCGCGTTCGTCTGCGCGGCCGGCTCGATAGCCGTGTGGCGCTGGCTCTGGCGCGAGCGCCGCGCCAAACATCTGGCGATTGAGATCGCTCACTACCGCTTCGAGCGCGTCACCAGGCTGGCACAGCGCAGTCCGAGGCCAAGCCTGGAGCGTCTGGTGTCGATGGGCACGGGGTTCGGAGTCGAGGCGCGCGATGGGGAGTCCGACGAGTCCTACGTCGAGCGAGTGTTCGGTGTTACCGACGCGGTGAGCAGCCAAGACGAGGGGTGAAGGGACCGCGCAGTAGCGGTCCTTCGCCTGGGGAGCATGTTTCTGCGGAGCCGTTTAGCGCGTCGTTGCAAGAATGAATGGAGGCACTGTGGCAACTCCGGATGACATCGACCGAATTCGCCGTCAGATGGCACTCCTTTCTGACCCGGAGGCCCGGGGACGACTCCAGGCCCAAATCGCTCCGCTTTCAGATCCGGAGACGTGGAAGCGGCTGCAAGCACAGATCGCCCCACTATCAGATCCCGAGATGTGGAAACGGCTGCAAGCACAGATTTCACCGTTCGCGGATCCAGGTACTTGGAAGCGCCTGCAAGCACAGATTTCACCGCTCTCAGACCCAGAGACCCGGAAACGCCTTCAGGCCCAGATCGCCTCGGCGGATCCGGATGCCTGGAGGCGCCTCCAGATGCAAATAGCGCCCTTTTCGGACCCTGCGACCTGGAGCCGCCTCCAGGCTCAACTGGCGCCGTTCTCCGACCCTGCGACGTGGAAACGACTCCGCGCGCAGATCGCTCCTCTATCTGATCCAGATATTTGGAAACGGTTGCAGGATCAGATCGCCCCTCTATCTGATCCCGAGACGTTGGAGCGACTTCAGACGCAACTGTCTCCACTTTCAGATCCAAACGCTTTGGACCGATTCTGGAAGCAAGTGGCACCGCTACAGAATCCGGATGCTTGGAATCGCATACGCGATGAAGTCGCCGAACTCCAAGAGGTCGCCCACCTGGATGAGGCGCGCATTCGGGAAGCCGAGCAAGGGGGCTTTGATTGGATCGATCTCGTTCCCAGGGAGAGCCAGATCAAGCTCTACTTCCTAGTGTTGCGAGTCATCTCCGGCATCGTCATTGCGGTCGCAGCGGGGAACATCGGCCTGGCGGCAATCATGTTGGCCGAGCCGCTTATGAAGCTCGCTGAAGCCCTCAGTGAGAAGTTGGACCTTCCCGACGACTAGAGCGGGTCGCACGCCGCTCGTAGGGACTTCGCACCAGTGAACAGCGTGGCGTGCTGGTGGCAGCCTAATCCTCGGGCACGGTCTTCTTCGTCGGAGCCCGTTGCGCTATCTCCTCCAAGACGGCAACCCGCGCTTTTAGACGTTCCTGAAACGTATCGTCGTCGGTCCCGGCGTCGAGGAATCGCTCTGCCTCCTCGGACGCGCAGTACTTGGCGAGGATTGGAACGACCTCGTCTGCCCACCGGGCCGCGACTACGGCCTCCGGAGCGTACTGACCGAGATAAGCGGCCCGTTTCAAGATTTCCTTGCCGGACCTCGCTTGGTTGCGTAGCGTGACCCGCAGGTTGATGACTTTGGTTTTCTGAGACTTCTGACTGGCACTGAGCGCGGCGACCTCCTCTTTTAATCCCACCCATGGCGCCCAGAGGTAATGCCAGGCA
>JBFXEM010000054.1:0-8513 GCA_050180135.1 Solirubrobacterales bacterium
CGGATCGGCCCCGCCGGCATCGCCACCGCCTGCGCGCCGGCCGCGCGCGGGGCCGGCGAGGCGTCAGCGTAGCGGGCGATCGAGGCGGTGCGGACGCGGGCGCGGACGCCGCTGCCGCCGCCGCCGCTGGCCGAGGTGCCGCGGCCGCTGGCGTCGGCGTAGCCGCTCCAGCCGCCGAGCGCCCAGCCGGCGCCGGAGGCGTCCAGCTGCAGGGCCAGGACCGGGTCGGACTTCAGCGGCCGGTCGGCGCTCGAGCCGGCGAAAGCGGTGCGCTGCTCGTCCTCCCAGCCGTTGGCGCTCTCGCGCAGCAGGTAGCCGTCGCCTGGCAGGGCGAACGGCGGCAGCACCGGCGGCGGCTGGGTCGGGTCCGGGGCCGGCACGTCGTCGGCGGGCGGGAAGGAGAGCTGCGGAATCACCGAGACCACCGCCCGCACCCCGGCGCCGGAGCGCACCGCGGCGGCGGCGATCGCGGTCGAGCCGGGGATCGGCTGCTTGGAGAAGCGCCAGGGCGTGCCGGGGCCGCCGTCGCGCTCGATCACGATGTCGCGGCCGGCGGCGACGGCACCGCCGTCGGGCAGCCCGGCGACCGCGTAGACGTAGGGCTGGCCGCCCGGGGCGCTGTGCAGGAGGGCGCTGGCGGCGGCGTCGGCGTGCCAGCCGCCACCGTCTTCGACCAGCAGCTCGTCGCCGGCGGCGACGATCGCCTCGCTGCCGGCGAAGGCGATCGAGGTGAAGCTGCGCGCCGCGAAACCGGCCGGAAGCGGGTCCTGCTCCCAGCTCTTGCCGTAGCGCAGGAGCACCCCGTCCTTGCCGACCGCGAAGCCGCGGTCGGGGTTGGCGGGATCGAAGGCGACCCCGGTGAGGTTGCCCTCGAACCCGATCGGCACGCCCGGGTCGGCGATCCAGAGGTCGTCGCTGGCGTTCCACTGCCACATCGCGCCGAGGTCGCCGACCGCGTAGGCGCGGCCCGGTTCGGGCCAGGCGACCCCGCGCAGGACCGGCTTGCGGACGGCGCCGCTGGAGCTGAGCAGGAACTCGCGGCTCCAGCCCTCGCCGGGGGTGTCGCGGGCGACGCCGCCGTCGACGCCGACCGCCAGCGCCGGCGCGGAGAGCGCCCCGACGGCGGCGCCGGGTCCGGTGGTCGCCGCCGTCAGCGGCGCCCGCAGCGAGACCGGCCAGGGGAACAGGCGGGCCGGCGCGGCCCGAGTCGAGATCTCGACCGGGCCGTCGAGCCAGCCGCTGTCGTCGTCGTAGAAGGCGCCGCCGGCGCGGAAGTTGCCGCCGCCGCCGGGCATCCGCCCGAAGGCGCTGCCGTCGAGGCGCAGGTAGGTGCCGCGGTTGGATTCCTCGCTGCCGCCGGGGTCGAGCGGGTTGGTGACGATCCGCGAGCCGAAGCCGGAGCCGGGCCAGGCGAAGCTGCGGTAGCCGATCTGGCGCGAGAGCTTGACCCCGAGCGGGGCCGAGCAGACCGCCGGCGCGTCGCACCAGGAGCCGCTGACGGCGCCGGCGCCGATCGCGTAGTAGACGGTGAGGTCGCGGCTCACCCCTTCGATCGTCGCCGTGAGGTCGACCCAGACGCCGTCGGCGGTCACGGTCAGCGGCTGCGCGGCGCCGCCGATCGGCGCCAGTCCGGCGATCCCCAGCGACGGCGTGTCGCGATCGGCGAAGCGGGCGGCACCGAGGCCACGCTCGACCCAGAGCGGCCCGTCCGGGGTCGTGGTCCGCTGCAGGAGGACGAAGGAGCGGCCCAGCGAGGGGTCGGCTTCGGCGATCGCCCAGGCATTGCCGAGCCCGGTGGCGTCGATCGCGACGATGTGGAAGCGGGCCTCCATCCCGGCCGGGACATTCACCTCCTCGCGGTGCCATTCGCTGCCGTCGTAGTGGATGACGCCGTCGGCGACCGAGCGCCCGACCGGCGCGAAGAGGAGGCCGGTGTGGGCGCCCTCGTCGAAGGCGGCGTCGGCGATCTGGCCGGCGCCGAGTTCGCCCGCCAGCGACTCCGCCGGGCGTTCGCCTTCGGCCGGCAGCAGGACCGTCGCCGGCGGCGGGTCGAGCGCCCGCCACGGGCCGTCGGGATCGTGGTGGAGGACGACGACCTGGGTGGCTACCGGCCGGGTCGGGTCGCGACCGACCAGGACGCCGCCACCGCTGCGGGTGATCCGCGCCGAGAGCCGGTTGGGGACCGGACCGCGGTATGGGTTGCCGGAGGCGTCGACGGGAGTGTCGTAGACCTGCCAGCCGCTGGCGTCGGTGTAGCGCAGGAAGGCGAGCTGCGGGCGCTGGGTGCCGCCCGGCAGCGCTGGCCCGAAGGCGAGCGCGCGGTTGCCGACTTCGACGGCGCCGACCGCCAGCGGCAGCTGCCGGTATCCCCATGCCTCGGGGGTCGCGGCGGCCGGGGCGGCGCCGATCAGGTTGGTGACCGGGTCGGCCGTGCCCAGCAGCGGCAGCGGATGGGTCCCCGCCGCGGCCGGGGCGCCGCGGCCACCCTGGGCGACGGTCAGCGCCAGTGCCAGCGCCGCGGCAAAGGTCAGCACCGCCGCCAACAGGCGGCGGCGGTTGCGCTGCACCCGCGTCACTTCCCCAGCTCCTTGGTCTGGAAGGCGAGCTTGGTCGGGTAGCGCTCACGGCTCAGCCGCAGGCTCAGCGAGTGGCGGCCGCGGGCGAAGGTGCGCTTGGGGGTGCGCGCTACGGTGCGGCCGCCGCGCTTGGCGAGCAGGGCGACGCGGGCGCGGCGGGTGACGGTGAAGCTGACCACCAGGGTCAGCCCGTGCAGCTGCGAGCGGATCTTCTTCAGCAGCGGCGGCAGCCGCCGCGTCTTCGGTTCCCGCGCTTTCGCGTCTTCGATCGGCGCCGGCGCGAACAGTTCGGAGTCGTCGGTGGGCAGCGCGTCGGGGACGAACTGTTCGGCCGCCTCGTTGGGCCGGAAGTCGATCGTTTTCTGGAAGTTGGGATCGGTGTCGAGCGGCAGCTGGCTGCCGTCGCTGTAGTGGAAGACCCAGCCGGCCCAGGTGACCATCCAGCAGTCGTTCAGCGCCGGGCAGGCGATCCGGGCGGCGCTGCCGCGGCCCGGCCCGGATGCGGGCAGCTTGGTCGTGGTCGCGGTCCCGCCGGGCTCGATCAGCGCCACCGTCGCCTTCGCGTTGGTGCTGTGGCGCTCGCCGAAGGGGACGACGGTTGCCATCGCCGCTTCGCTGCCGGGCATCGCGGCGACGTCGCCGAGGCGGTCGCTCGCCCCGAAGGCGGCGCCGCTCAGGGGGACCTCCTGGAAGGCGCCGCCGACCAGATGCGCGGCCAGCGGCGGCCGCGCGACCGCGCCTTCGGCCGGCGCCGCGGGCCCCGAGGCGGCGCCGCCTCCGACCGCCCAGAGGTCGGTGCCGTCGCTGTCGAGGGCGAGCAGCTCACTGCCGCTGTCGGGCACTCCCGGCAGCGCCGCCGGGACGAACGGGTCGTTGGCGAAGACCTTGCCCGCGACCCGGTGCAGCAGCCTCGGGACCGGCTCCGGTTCGGCCAGGTCGACCGCTTCGGTGCGGTTCTCCGGCGCCCGGCCGACGTAGGTGCTCTCGAACAGCTGGCCGGCGTGGAACTGCATGTCGCTGACCGCCCGTCCCTGCGGCCCGTAGACCGACTCGAGGTCGCTGCCGTTCCAGTGCAGGTGGAAGGCCCCGATCCGGGTGCCGAGCGCGTCCTGGTCGCCGACGCCGCCGAACCAGCAGTCGTTGGCGCCGTTGCAGGTCGCCGAGAGCATCTGGCGGAAGGGGTCGGTGGCGTCGACCCGGGTGCTCCAGGAGCCGGCCACCTGGCCGTCCTTGAAACGGCAGAGGGCGAGGCCGGAGCCGGCTCGCGGCAGGCTCGGTTCGGTGACCACCCAGAACTCGTCCGGGCCGGCCCAGGCGATCCGCGCCGTTTCCGCCGGGCCACCGCAGACGGTTGCCAGCTGGCGCCAGCTCTGGCCGTTCCAGACGTAGATCCCGCGCGCGATCGTCGAGTTGCCTTCGACCGTCAGCAGGCCCCGGTTGGGCGCCCAGAACTTGAGGTCGCCGGGAGCGCCGAGCGGGACGTTGAACGGGACCCCGGCCGGGGGCGCGGGCTGCTCCAGGCGCCAGATCAGCGGCTCGGCGCTGGCGATGCGCGGCGCCAGAGCGATGGACGAGAGGATCGCGAGAGCCAGCAGCGCCGCTGTCGCCGCCCTACTCACCGTCCGCCTGCGCCTCGAACTCCTGCGTCTCGCCCTCCCCCTCCTCCTCGCGGAGCCGGCCGAGGTCGAGCAGGGTCGGCTCGACCGAGGCGAGGACGGCGTCGAGCGCGTGCCCGGAGAGGGTCTCGTGCTCGACCAGCGAGTTCGCGGTCTCGTAGACGGCGCTCCAGTTGCGGCGCAGGATCTCTTCGGCCTGAATCACCGCCTCCTTGACGATCCGCTCGACCTCGCGGTCGATCAGCTCCAGGGTCGCCGGCCCGACCGAGCCGAGCTCCTGCAGGGAGGCGCCGAGGAAGACCTCGCCGGCCTTCTCGCCGATCGTGACCGGGCCGAGCGCCTCCGACATCCCGTAGGAGGTGACCATCTGCCGGGCCAGCCCGGTGGCGGCGTGGAGGTCGTCGTGGACGCCGGTGGAGACGACCCCGAACTCGATCCGCTCGGCGGCGAAGCCGGAGACGATCGCGATCAGGTGGCGGCGCATGTCGGGTTCCTGCATGACCACGGCGTCGCGGTCGGTGAGCATGTTGGCGGCGGTCCCCATCTGGCGCCCGCGGGCGACGATCGAGAGCTTCTGGGTCGAGGTCTTCTGTCCGGTCGAGCGGATCACCACGGCGTGGGCGGACTCGTGGATCGAGATCACCCAGCGCTCCTCATCGCTGAGCACGTGGCTCTTGCGGGCGGGCCCGGCGACGACGCGGTCGATCGCCTCCTCCAGCGTCGCCTGGTCCATCTCCGAGCGTCCCTCGCGCACCGTCAGCAGCGCCGCCTCGTTGACCACGTTGGCGAGCTCGGCGCCGCTGAAGCCGGAGGTGAGCTTGGCGATCTGCTCGAGCGAGGTGCCCGGCGCCAGCGGCCGTTTGCCGCAGTGCAGGGCGAGGATGTCGAGGCGGCCGTGGACGTCGGGGACGTCGACGGTGACCTGGCGGTCGAAGCGGCCCGGCCGCAGCAACGCCGGGTCGAGGATGTCGGGCCGGTTGGTGGCGGCGAGGACGACGACGCCGGAGTCGCCGCCGAACCCGTCCATCTCGACCAGCATCGCGTTCAACGTCTGCTCGCGCTCGTCGTTGCCCTGGCCGACGCCGGCGCCGCGCTTGCGCCCGGCGGCGTCGAGCTCGTCGATGAAGATCAGCGCCGGCGCCATCTTCCGCGCCTTCGCGAAGAGGTCGCGGACGCGGGCGGCGCCGACCCCGACCAGCGACTCGACGAAGTCCGAGCCCGAGAGCGAGAAGAAGGCGGCGTCGGCCTCGCCGGCGGTCGCCTTGGCCAGCAGCGTCTTGCCGGTGCCGGGGGGGCCGACCAGGAGCACGCCCTTGGGGGCGCGGGCGCCGACGCTGGCGTATTTGCCGGGTTCGGCCAGGTAATCGCGGATCTCACGCAGCTCGGCCACCGCTTCGCCGGCGCCGGCGACGTTGGCGAAGGTGGTGCGGTCGGGCGCCTCGGCGCCGCGCTTGCGGCCCTTGCCGGTGAACTTGGAGAAGCCGGCGAAGGCGCCGGCGCCGCCGTCCTGGCCGATCCGGGTGAAGAGGACGAAGAGGCAGACCAGCAGCAGGATCGGGATCAGGAACTGGACCATGATCTGCTTCGAAGGGATGTCGGCCTGCTGGTCGATGGTGACGACCGCGCCGCTTTCGGAGAGCGCTTTGACCAGGGAGTTGGTCTGCGCGTCAGAGCTCGGGTAGGCGGCGTAGACGGTGCGCCCGTTGGCGGTGTCGATCACCACCCGCGAGTCCTGGTCGAGCAGGGTCGCGACCTCCACCTGTTTGTCTTCGGTCAGCTTGAAGACCTGGCTGAGCGGGACCTTTTCCCCAGCCGAGCTGGGCTGGATCTGCCCGAGCAGGACGAAGAAGGTGATGGTGAGGAAGATCGAGGCGAGCAGCAGCGCCGTGTTCAGCGGATCCTTGAGGAACCATTTGCCGACCGCCGCGAGGCGGGCGCCGACCGAGCCGGCGATCTCCTTGAAGTTGACCTTGTCTTTCATATTGGTGGCAGCCAATCGCGAATCGGTGACGCCGAGGTGAACGCGATGTAAACCCCATCACCGACGCGGCGCCCGGGCTCTGCTGAGCCCGGGCGCCGCGCTGCGTCGGTACTGGTGGCGGGTGGCCTTGGGTCTGCGCCCTATTTCGTGACCAACTTCAGCGTCACCGAGCTGCTCGAGGTGCCGGCCGTCCCGCCCGTGGGCGTGAAGGTGAACTTGAGCGAGACCCTGAGCTTGCCCTCGTCCTTCAGGACCTTCTTCGCGGCCGCGGTCGGTTTCAGCGTCACTTTGAACGTGCCCGCTTTGCTGGCGGTCAGCGTCGCCTGGCCGGCCTTGACCTTCTTCTTGCCGGCCTTGAAGGTGCCGCGGACGTCGAGCTTGCCGGCGCCGGGGAGCTTGACCGAGAAGGTCGCGGTCCCCTTGTCGGAGGCGATCGTCGTGCGCGGGACCGAGAACTTGTTGCTCGGGGGCTGGACCGGGCCCGGGCCGGGAGCCGGCGTTTTGTCGCCGCCTCCGCCGCCGCCACCGCCGCCACCGCCACCGGAGCCGGCCTTGTTCCAGCCGATTTCAGCGACCGCGGTGCGCGAGAGGGTCAGCAGCGAGGACGGGAGCGGCGCGTAGTCCGCTTCGAACAGCAGTGCCTGGCCGGCAGCGCTGACGATGTTTTCCTCGTAGTCCTTGACGGTACGGGCCTGCGCCTCCTGTTCGGGGGTGTTCCCGAAGACCGGGGCGTTGTCGTCGAACACGAGCCCGTAGGTGAGGGTGCAGATGCCGAACCCGGACGGGGCGTTGACCCCGCTGGTCTGCGACCAGTCGCCGAAGCTATTGGCGGGGGTGTTGTTGAAGATGCCGGGAGAAAGGCAGTTGGCGCCCTTCTGAGCCGGCGTCGTCGCCGCCGTCGTCTTGAAGCCGTTGGCTTCGTCGAAGGTCGGCTCGGTGAACCCGTTGCCGGCGGCTTCCTCGGGGGAGCCGACCGCGACCGAGCCGTTTTGGACCTGGGTCCAGTAGGGCGTGGTCGGAGCCGTGGCCAGCGCCGCGTTGACGGCGAAGGTCGGGCTCGCGTTGCGCGCCGTGGCGATGTCCGAGTAGCCGATCGAACCGTCGGTGTTGATCACTTTTTTGACGAGTTCGCCGTTGCCGTTGGCGCAGTTGGAGGTCAGGTGGTCGATCGAGTCGGCCTGTTTGCCCGGAGCGGCGGTCGCTCCGCACTGTCCACCGGTGCCGAATTCGGCGTTGGGCCACTCGCGGTTGCCGTTGGTGCCGGTCTCGAAGGTGGTGGTCCAGCCGCGGGCCGGTTCGATCGTCCGCAGGTAGTCCTTGAACCCGAAGGTGGTACCGGATTTGTCGAAGCGGACGACGCGGATGATCGGCACTTCGCAGGGCGCGCCCTGGGCGGCGAGTTCGGGGAACGCTTCACTCCACTTGGCGTTTTCGTCGCCGGCCCAGACTTTGGCGAACTTGGCCTTGGTGAAGCGGACCCGGAGGATGCCTTTGAGCGCCGCGTTGCCGGTGATCTGCGCGGCGGAAACGGTGCGGTACTTGTCGGCGAGCGCTTCGGGGTTGCAGCCCTCGGGGAAGTTGACGAGCGGCGCGATCGCGCCGGCGGCGATTGGGAAGACGTGGATTTTGCCGTCGTTGGCGGGGTTGGTGTCGGCCTCGACTTTGCCCGACACTTCGATGCCGCCGGAGTTCATCAGCGCCACCTGAGCGGGCGTCGGCGGATCGTCGCTGCCCCAGAACCGCGAGCTGCTGTTGCGAAGCTGCGCGCCGCTGATGCCGGCGCCGCTGCCGTTGGCGTTGTAGGCGACGTTGAGGCCGCTGCCGGGGCAGTAGATGTTCTTGAAGGAGAAGTTGAAGACTTCCTGCGCGCCCTTGGCGAAGCTGGCGCCGTTGGCGGCGGTGTTCTGACCGGCGCATTTTGCCGTCGTGAAGTCGGCCTTCGCCTGGGAGGCGAGACCGAGCGCGGCCGTCAGCGCCAGCACGAGGCAGACAAGCCCCGCTCCGAACGCCCGCGTGCCCCGAGTGGGCACACTCGTCGTATCGCTCATGCGAGTGATTCCTTTCATTGACTGAACCATTTCGGGGCCAGGTTTGTTGGCCGCATATGGCTCTGTCAAGCGGGTTCACGGAACTTCTACGACCTCGTTACACCGCGTTCACCAGGTGTTCTCCGGATCGTTTCCGGGGGGTGACAGGGGGGTTACAAGTGAGGGATTTGCGGGAGGGGTCGGGGTTGCCTCTCCGGGAATTTGTCGTGCCCCCTAAAGGGGGCTACTCCCTCATGCTGAGCCCGCCTATGGCGGGCAAGAATCAGTAAGGGGCCCTGACGGGCGACATTCC
>JBFXEM010000055.1:0-8507 GCA_050180135.1 Solirubrobacterales bacterium
CGAGCCGGCGCTGGCCGAGCGGTAGATGATGTTGACGGCGCCCTCGGGGCCCATCACCGCGCCCTCGGCGGTCGGCCAGGCGACGTTGTAGTCGGCCCGCATGTGCTTGGAGTTCAACACGTCGTAGGCGCCCCCGTAGGCCTTGCGGGTGACGACGGTGAGCTTCGGCACGGTCGCCTCGGTGAACGCGTAGAGCAGCTTGGCGCCGTGGCGGATGATCCCGTTCCACTCCTGGTCGGTACCCGGGAGGAAGCCCGGCACGTCGGTGAAGGTGAGGATCGGGACGTTGTAGCAATCGCAGGTCCGCACGAACCGAGCCGCCTTCTCGGAGGCCTCGATGTCGAGCACGCCGGCCAGGAAGGCGGGCTGGTTGCCGACCACGCCGACCGGATAGCCGTCGAGCCGGGCGAAGCCGCAGACGATGTTTTTCGCGAAGTGTTCGTGAACCTCGAAGAACTCCTCGTCGTCGACGATGCGGGCGATCACGTTGCGCATGTCGTAGGGCTTCGACGGATCGTCCGGGACCAGCGTGTCGAGCTCCTCGTCTTCGCGCTCGGGGTCGTCGGAGGGCACTGGATTGCGCGGCGGCGCCTCGAGGTTGTTCGAGGGCAGGAAGCCGAGCAGGTAGCGGCAGTCCTCCAGGCAGCTTTCCTCGTCCTCGGAGGCGAAGTGGGCGACACCCGACTTCGAGTTGTGGCTCATCGCCCCGCCGAGCTCCTCGAACTCGACTTCCTCGCCGGTCACGGTCTTGATCACTTCCGGGCCGGTGATGAACATGTGCGAGGTCTCTTTGACCATGAAGATGAAGTCGGTCATCGCCGGCGAGTAGACGGCGCCGCCGGCACACGGGCCCATGATCAGGCTGATCTGCGGGATCACGCCCGAGCACTGGACGTTGCGGACGAAGACATCGCCGTAGGCGCCGAGCGAGACGACGCCCTCCTGGATGCGGGCGCCGCCGGAGTCGTTGATCCCGATCACCGGCGCCCCGACCTGGGCGGCGAGGTCCATCACCTTGCACATCTTCTCCGCCATCACCTCGCCGAGGCTCCCCCCGAACACCGTGAAGTCCTGGGAGAAGACAAAAACAGTTCTTCCCTCGATCGTGCCGTGGCCGGTGACGACAGCGTCGCCCCAGGGCCGTTTCTTCTGCATCTCGAAGTCGTAGGTGCGGTGGCGCACGAAGGTGTCGAGCTCCTCGAAGGAGCCGGGGTCGAGCAGCTTCTCGACCCGCTCGCGGGCGGTCATCTTGCCCTTCGCGTGCTGCTTCTCCACCGCCTCTTCGGAGGCCGAGTTGACCGCCGCCTCGCGCAGCTCGCGCAGGTAGGCGAGCTTCTCGTCGTGGGTGATCGGGTTCTTCTCACGCATCGGTCAGGGACTCCGGGGTCGGGGGCGGCGCGGGATTCTATTTAGGCCGGGCCGGCGGTGCCCCCAGACGTGCGGAGGGCCCGCTCGCGCGGGCCCTCCCAGGCACATCTGCGTGTCGCTGGCGCGAGCTTAGAGTTCGGCGCAGATCACGTAAGCGACGACCTGCCAATTCCCGGGCTCGGCCGCGGGCTCCCGCCCGGTGGCGATCCAAGCCGTGCGGCTGTTGGTCGCGCTCGTGAACGGGTAGGACTGGTTGAGAGCGACGTTGACGCTGGTCGGCGAGTTGATCCGGCCGCCGCCGCCGATCGCTTCCTTCCCGGCCGGGCAGGTCGCGGTGATCGACTTTTCGGTTTCCGAGTCGTTGACGCTGGTTTCCGTCACATAGGTGACGTTCTTCAGCAGCTGCCTGTAGAAGGAGGCCGAGAGCTTCGCCGAGCTGATCGCTTCGTTGCGGATCTTGCCGGTGGTCACGGCTTCGGCGGCGAGCTTGGTTTCGGTCACCGCCTTCTTGCCCAGCTTGGCGGCGCTGACGGATTCGTTGCCGAGCTTGGCGTTGGTCACAGCCTTGTTGGCGAGCTTCGAGTTCAGCACCGAGCCGGCGGCGAGGTCGCCGGCGACGATCCCGAGATTCTTGATTTTGCCGGAGGTGACGGCCTGGGTCTTGATTTTCGCGTTGGTCACCGCCTGGTTGGCGATGTTCACGGCCTTGACCTGCCCGGGGGCGAGCTTGGTCGCCGCGACAGCCGTGGCGCTGAGGGCGATGAAGATCGCGACCAGGGACAAGACGTTGGCCACGGAGAGGTGGCGCTTCAACTCGTTCACGTTCGGGGCTCTCTTTCTGGGCCGGCGTCAGCCGCCCAATTCGGTGGGAGATGCAGGTTGGTGGGGGCTCAGCTGAAGGGTCGGCGCTGGGGTTCCGCCAAGCGATCGAGGACCGCTTCCAGGTCCGCCTCGACGAGGCCCGTCTGCTCGGAGGCGCGGATCGCGACGCGGGTGCCGAACCCCTTCTCGGCCATCGTCACCTCGAGCCCCTCGACCCCCTCGATCAGGTCGGCGAGCTCGGGCTGGGACTTCATCAGCGTCCTCGAAACCTCGATCATGCCCGTCGCTTCCACCGCCGGCGACCCGTTCCTGCCCCTCCGAGCCGCTGAAACGGACCGTTCAAAGGGACCGGGGGGAGAGAATTGGGTGCTCGGGGAACAGGAGAGGAGCGAAGTGGGCAGATCGACATCTCGATCTGGCGGCACCGGAGCGTGCGGCGTGCCGGCCTGCGGGTCCGAGGGCGCCCGCCGACAAGCGCGACCTGATCGACCCCGAGGCTCTCCGCCTGGCGCTCGATGGCCACGCTGGCGCTCGGCCGGCCTCGCCTCCCCGCTCGGCAAACAGTGGGCAGGGAGCCCGAACAGCAGCGCAATCTGGGCGACTGAGGACGACGAGCTGCGATGTGCCACGCCCGTCCTGCGGCGGCGGATCCGCGACAGCGCCCGCCGTTAGAAGAACGCGCCGCCCTTGTATTCGCCGAAGATCTCGCGCATCGCGCCGCAGACCTCGCCGATCGAGGCGTCGGCGGCCAGCGCGGCGCGGATCGGGTGCAGGAGGTTGCCGTCGCCGCGGGCGACGTCGCGCACGGCCTCCAGCTTCTCCTCGACCCGGGCCTGGTCACGCGACTCCTTGAAGGTCTTGAGCCGGGCCAACTGGCGCTGCTCGGCCGCGGGGTCGACGCGGAGGATGTCGACGTCGTCGACCTGGTCGGTGACGAACTTGTTGACGCCGACGATCACGTCCTGGCCGGAGCGGTAGCGCTCGTGGTAGCTCAGCGCCGACTCCTCGATCTCCCGCTGCATGAACTCCAGCGCCTCGACCGAGCCGCCCAGCTCTTCGACCTTCTCCATCAGCTCCCAGGAGCGCAGCTCGATCTCGTCGGTCAGCGACTCGACGAAGTAGGAGCCAGCGAAGGGATCGACGGTGTCGGCGACGCCGGACTCGTAGGCGAGCACCTGCTGCGTGCGCAGGGCAATCCGGGCCGAGCGCTCGGTCGGCAGCGCCAGCGCCTCGTCGAAGCCGTTGGTGTGCAGCGACTGGGTGCCGCCGGCGACGGCGGCGAAGCCCTGGAGGGCGACACGAATGATGTTGACCTCGGGCTGCTGGGCCTGGAGGGTGACGCCGCCGGTCTGCGTGTGGAAACGGATCTGCATCGATTTCGGGTTCTCGGCCCCAAACCGCTCGGCGACGATCTTCGCCCACATCCGCCGCACCGCCCGGAACTTGGCGATCTCCTGGAAGACGTTGTTGTGGCAGTTGAAGAAGAAGGCGAGGCGGGGCGCGAAGTCGTCGATCTTCAGCCCCCGCTCCAGCGCCGCCTCGACGTAGGCGATCGCGTTGGAGAGCGTGAAGGCGACCTCCTGCACAGCCGAGCAGCCCTTCTCGCGGATGTGGTAGCCGGAGATCGAGATCGTGTTCCATTTCGGCACGTGGGTCTGGCAGTACTCGAAGAGGTCCGTGGTCAGCCGCATCGTCGGCGCCGGTGGGTAGATGTAGTTGCCGCGCGCCATGTACTCCTTGAGCACGTCGTTCTGGACCGTGCCGCGCAGCTTCTCGGAGGGCACCCCCTGCTCCTCGCCGACCAGCTCGTAGAGCAGCAGCAGAATCGGCGCCGGGGCGTTGATCGTCATCGAGGTGGAGACGCCGTCGAGCGGGATCTGGTCGAAGCAGATCCGCATGTCCTCGATCGTGTCGATCGGGACGCCGGTGCGGCCGACCTCGCCCTCGCAGAGCGGGTCGTCGGAGTCACGACCGAGCTGGGTCGGCAGGTCGAAGGCCATCGAGAGCCCGGTCGAGCCGTGCTCGATCAGGTAGCGGTAGCGCTCGTTGGTGTCCTCAGGAGAGGCGAAGCCGGCGTACTGGCGCATCGTCCAGAGCCGGTCGCGGTACATCCCCTCGTGGATCCCGCGCGTGAACGGCGGCTGACCCGGCTCGCCGAGGCGCTGCTCGAGATCCGGCGCGACGTCCTCGGGCCCGTAGAGCGCCTCGATCTCGATCCCCGAATCGGTGAAGACCCGATCGTCGTCAGGGCCGACCAGCGGGGCGATCGTGCGGTGCGTCTCCTCCACCGGAGGACGGTTCGTGGATGCCATCGCCAGAGAGGATATTGAGGCGCGCTGTCAAGGGCTTCGCGGGCAAGTTAATGCCCGCTCAATGTACGCAACAAAGCCCCAAAAAGTGGGTTGTTAAGGTCATTGACCGGGAATAGTCTGGTCTCAACCAACTTTGCCGTGCGTCGCCTTGACGGGACCGCAGGGGGCGGCAATCAACGGAGGAATATCTATATGAACGATGCATCCCAGCCACGCAAGGCTAGGGGGAAGATGCTGCCCGCCGGAATCTTGGCGACGGCGCTGTTCGCGCTGCTGGCCTTCGCTCCCTTCGCTTCCGCTGCGTCCGATCCGGTCGGCGGCGGCAACACCACCCTCACCCTCAACGGGGGATGGACCAACTACCTGAAGACCTTCGGCATCAAGGTGCAGAAGGAAGGCTCAACCAAGCTCTCGGGCAAGAAGGCCACCTTCACCAACACCGGCGGCTCGGTCGACCCGCTCACCGGGCTGGGCGAAGTCACCCTCGGTGGTGGCCTCAAGTTCAAGGCCGGCAAGAAGAAGGCGCCGGTCAAGGCGATGGTGCTCAACACCAGCAAGAAGGCGATCTTCGCCAAGGTCGCCGGCAAGCAGATGAAGTTCGCCACCGTGGCCGGCTGGTCGCAGGTTCGCAACGGCTTCGGTGTCAACATCACCGTCAAGAAGCTGAAGCTGACCAACTCGGCCGCCTCGCAGCTCAACAAGAAGACCGGCTACGCGAAGGGCAAGCCGAAGCCGTTCATCAAGAACAAGCTGATCGGCAAGTCCGCAAGCGAAGTCGTTCCGAGCACGGTTGTGGTCCTGCCGAGCGGCAACGCGACGCTGGCACTGAGCAAAGAGGCACTTGAAAAACTCGCCAAAGTCGGTCCGACGGTCGAAGTTGGCCCCGGCGTCTTTGCCAACCCGTTCGCGGTGAAACTGGCCCCGGTCGCGCCGACCACGGTCACCAACCCCGGTCCGCCCCCGACGGTGGCATTCCCGATCAGCGGCGGCACCATGGGCCCGACCGGCACCGCCGGCACCCTGCAGACCGCTGGCGGTCTGACGCTGAAACAGAACCTGGAAGCTGCCGGCCCGAACGGAGCCGGGGAAACCACGTTGACGCTGGGCAACATCTACGTCGACATGGCGACCAAGCAGGCCACCGTCGAAGTCTCGATCACGAACCCGAAAACCCCGGCTGCCAACCTCGGTAACCTGGGACGGGCCTCGATCGCCGACCTCGTGATCGGTTCGGTCACCGCCGACCCGGCCACCCGCACGGTCAGCGTCACCAACGCGGCGGCGACGCTGCAGGCAGTGACCGCTGAAACCCTGAACTCGGTGTTCATCAAACCGATCGAAGACGTGACCAAAGCCCCGGACGACGTTAAATTCGCCGCCGGCGACCCGCTCGGCACGTTCTCCTTCACCGCCCAGACGGAATAGCTCGGGCAGCAGAAGGAACTTGGAAAAGGGCGGCCTCCGGGCCGCCCTTTTCTTTGCCCGGTTCGGTCCGAGCGGCTAGTCGCTGGCGCCGACGAGGCGCTCGATGCCGGTCTGATCGATCGTCTTGCGCAGGCCCTCGAGCAGGGCGACCGAGGGCTCCCAGCCGAGCAGGTCGCGGGCACGGCCGATGTCGGGCTGGCGCTGCTGGGGGTCGTCGGTCGGCAGCGCCTCGTAGACGATCTCCGAGCGTGACTCGGTCACCTCGATCACGGCCTTGGCCAGTTCGAGCAGAGTGAACTCGTCCGGGTTGCCGATGTTGACCGGGGCGTGGACGTCGGACTCGGCCAGGGCGACGATGCCGCGGATCAGGTCGTCGACGTAACAGAAGCTGCGGGTCTGGCTGCCGTCGCCGAACACGGTGAGCGGCCGGTCCTGCAGCGCCTGACGCAGGAAGGTCGGTATCGCACGGCCGTCGTGCGGGCGCATGCGGGGCCCGTAGGTGTTGAAGATGCGGACGATCGCGGTGTCGACACCCTGCTGGCGGTGGTAGGCCATCGTCAGCGCCTCGGCGTAGCGCTTGGCCTCGTCGTAGACGCCGCGCGGGCCGATCGGGTTGACGTGGCCCCAGTAGTCCTCCTTCTGGGGATGGACCTGGGGATCGCCGTAGACCTCGCTGGTCGAGGCGATCAGGAAGCGGGCGCGCTTGAACTTGGCGACACCGAGCATGTGGTGGGTGCCGTGGGAGCCGACCTTGAGCGTGTGCAGGGGCAGCCGCAGGTAGTCGATCGGGCTCGCCGGGGAGGCGAGGTGGTAGACGAAGTCGACGTCCTCGGGGACGTCGACGTGCTCGGTGATGTCGATGTTGCGGAACTCGAAGGCCTCGTCGCGAATGTGCGCGATGTTCTCCAGCGAGCCGGTCTCGAGGTTGTCGATGCAGATCACCCGGTGACCCTTCCCGAGCAGGTGCTCGCAGAGGTGCGATCCGAGGAAGCCGGCGCCGCCGGTGACTACGCAGGTGGTCATGCGCCGATGCTACCGGTGAAACGAGCAGGCAGGCGCCGGCGCAGTTCCGTGCAATTTCCGTCAATCTCGGCCCGTTTCAGGCCTCCGAGGGGGGAGAGAAGCCCCACAAAGCGGACTTTCCGTGACATGTTTTGGTGCAGGACAGTGAAGCGGCCAGGGGGAGCCGAGCGGTGAGTGAAAGTTGTCGGGAGGGGACCGGCGTCGCCTTGACGCCAACCGACGAGGCGGCGCGCAAGCGGGCCGCGGTCGAGACCTACGCGCGTCACGAGAAGACCCTGCGGCGCACCGCGCGTCGCTACTCGCTCTGCGCCGACGACGCCGACGAAGCCCTGCAGCGAGCGCTGGAGATCCTGCTTCGCAAAGCGCCGACGACCGACCCCAGGGAACTGATCCGCTGGACCCAGACCGTGGTCAAGCACGAGGCGCTGGCGGTCCGCCGCGACCGCGAGCGCATCCTCAGCGGCCCCGCCGCGCTGCCGACCGAGGAGGGCGACGTCGACTGGGTCGCGCTGATTCCAGCCAAGGGTGCCGGGCCGGCTGAGCGCGCGGAGCGCAGCGAGGCGATCGCTCGCAGTCGCGAGGCCCTGCAGACGCTGAAGCCACAGGAGCTGCGCGCCCTCAGCCTGCTGGCCGAGGGTTACTCCTACCGTGAGATCGGCGAGATCACCGGCTACTCGCAGACCAAAATCAACCGCTGCCTGGCAGAGGGACGGGAGCGTTTCCGCAGCCTGCTCGCACGCAGCGAGGACGGGCGCCGCTGCGCCGAGATGGGTCCCCGACTCTCGGCCTTCTGCGACGGCGAGGCCGACGCCGCCGAGGAAGCGGAGCTGCGCGAGCACCTACGGGCCTGCCCCCACTGCCGGGCGACCCTGCGCTCCTACCGGGCAGCGCCGGCCGCGGCGGCGGCGCTGGCGCCGGCACTGCCGCTGCACCGCTCGCTCTTCGAGCGCGCCCACGACGCCTTCGCCGCCGTCGCCACCCGCGTCAACGGCGGTGGCGGCGACTCGGCGATCTCCCAGGTCGCTGCCGCGGGCGGGTCACGGGGTGCCGGCATGGCGGCGCTGGCGAAGGTGCTCGCCGTCTGCGCGGGCACGGTGGGCGGCGCCGCCGCCTGCGCCGCCACCGGCGTGATTCCGGCGCCGCTGGCGCTTGATCCCGGCCGATCGGAGCCGGCCCTGGAGCGACAGGCCGACCGCGAGGCGGAAGCCCAAGCTCCAGCGGAATCCGGGCCCGCCTACGAACCCGAAGCGACGACGGTGGAACCGGAACCCTCGACGACGCGGCCGACCTATCAGCGCGAGCCGAAGCGGGAACCCGAACCCGACCCCGAGCCGGCGCCCGCCGCGTCCAGCGGGGCGGTCGAATACACGCCCCCACCGCCGCCCCCGCCGGCCACCGAATCGTCGGCGAGCTCCAGTGCCTCATCCGGGTCGAGCGCGGCCGCGGCAGCCGGAGAGTTCGGGCCATGAGGCGCGCCCTGACCGAGCTCGGCGCCGCCCTCGCCGCCCTTGTCGCGCTCGCGACTGTCGTCGCCGGCTCGGCCACGGCGATCACCGC
>JBFXEM010000056.1:0-8459 GCA_050180135.1 Solirubrobacterales bacterium
GGGCGACGATCAGGTTGGCGATGTCGTCGGTGACCGGCGTGCCGAGGAAGATGATCCGCTCGCCGAGCAGGCGCGAGTAGATGTCGAAGGCGCGCTCGCCGCGCGAGGTCTGCTCGACCACCATCGGGATCAGGGGGCTCATCGGCAGCTCACTCTACTCATCGTCCGGAGTCCAGAGTTTCGCCGGTTTCTCCTCGCGCTCCTTCTCCGGCGTCCAGATCGCCTCGCGCGCCTCCGCCTGCTCGAGCGGGATCGGCACCGCCGCCTCGGTCACCAGCTCGATCGCTTTGCGGGCCTTGATGTCTTCGGCGATCATCGCGTCGCGGCCGTTCTCGCGCAGTCGCGCCAGCAGCTTCTCGGGTGTGGTTCGCTCGTGTTCGGCGGAGTGCTCGAGCGCCTCGACCAGCTCCTCGTCGGTGACCTCGATCTCCTCGGCCTCGGCGATCGCCGTCACCACCGCCTCGCGCTTGAGCTCTTTGAGGGCGTCGGGTTTCGACTCCTCGATCAGCTCCTCGCGCGTTTTGCCCTGCATCTGCAGGAAGGCGTTGGGGTCCATGCCGCGGCCGGCTAGCTGGCGTTCCATCCGCTCCCAGCGTTCGGTCGCCCGCGCCGTGACCAGGTCGTCGGGAACCTCGACGGTCGCGGCGGCGACGGCCGCGTCGACGGCGGCGATCCGGAAGTCTTCCTCGGCGCGGCTGTTCAGCGCCGAGCTGACTTTCTCGGCGATATCGGCCCGCAGCTCCTCGAGGGTGTCGAACTCGGAGGCGTCGGAGGCGAAGTCGTCATCGAGCTCGGGCAGGATTTTCTCCCGCACCTCTTTGACCTTGACGTTGAAGACGGCGTCTTTGCCGGCCAGGTGCTCGGCCTGGTACTCGTCGGGGAAGGTGACCTTGACTTCGACGTCCTCGCCCGCCTTGGCGCCGGTCAGCTGCTCCTCGAAGCCCTCGATCAGCTGGCCCGAGCCAAGCGCCAGCAGGTAGTCCTCGGCCTTGCCGCCCTCGAAGGCGGTGCCGTCGAGCAGGCCCTCGAAGTCGATCAGCAGCGAGTCGCCCTCGGCGGCCTCGCGCTCGACCGGCTCCAGCCGGGCGAAGCCCTCGCGGATCCGCTCGACCTCGGTGTCGACGACCTCGTCGGGAGCGCCTTTCTCCTCGCGGCCGACCTCGAGCCCCTTGTACTCGCCGAGCTGCGCCGGAGGCCGCACGCCGACCTCGAACTTGAACTCGAGCGGCTGTCCCTCCTCCTCGGGGGTCTGGGTCATCTCGATGCTGGGATCGCCGATCGGGCTGATGCCGGACGAGAGCAGCGCCTTTTCGTACCAGTCGGGCAGCGCCTCGCGGATCGCCTCCTGCAGGACCGAGCCGAAGCCGAGCCGCTGGATCACCAGCGAGGGCGGGGCCTTGCCGGCGCGGAAGCCGGGCATCCGCATCTCCTTCGCCATCGCTCGGGCGGCGCGCGAAGCGGCGCGCTCGACGTCCTTGGCCGGAACCTCGACCTCGACCCGTACGCGCGAGTTGTCCAGCTCGGTGAGCTTCGTCTCCATCGAGGGCTGACCCTAGCGAGCCCGGCGCTTCGCCAGCATCGTGCGCAGCGCCGCGCCGAAGTCGATCGCGAAGGAAAGGCCCCTGCCCAGCGGTCCCGTGACCAGCCAGGCCCTGCCCCGATCGACCGCGCCGCCGCTACTCATTCGCGTATTCCAGCAGGGACTCGTCGATCAGCCACTCGACCGGCGCGTGGTCGTCCGTGTAGACCTCGCCCCCGGGCAGGCGGGGCGCCAGCGCCGCCGCCGCTTCCCGCGCCAGCGGCCGCAGGTCGGCCGGGAGCCGGTCGGCGTCCTCGCGCAGCCGCGCGGCGGAGAGGTTCTCTTCGCCGCCGACCAGCAGCGTGTTGGTGTCCTCGATCGGGTAGCGCAGCACCCGCGGGAAGGCGGCCGCCATCGTCCGTCCCAGCACCCGCTCGAGCTCGTCGCCGCCCTCGGGGTGGCCGACGTTGACGATCGTCACCCCGCCGGGAGCAAGTCGCTCCCGAGTCAGCGCGAAGAACTCCTCGGTGGTCAGGTAGAAGGGGATGTAGGGCTGGCGGTAGGCGTCGACCATGATCGCGTCGTAACCGCCCTCGGCGGCGCGCAGCCAGGGCCGCGCGTCCTCGTCGTAGACGGTCATCAGCGGGTTGCGGAGGCCGAGGAAGCGTTCGCCGAGGTCGGTCAGCTCGGGGTCGATCTCGACCGCGTCGACAGCGGTGCGCGGGAAGTAATGGCCGAAGGCGCGGGCGACGGTGCCGCCGGCGTTGCCGAGGATCGCGATCCGCCGCGGCGGCTGCGCCGCGGCCGCGGCCGGCAGCACCAGGTGGCCGTCCCAGTAGTCCCCGGTCAGGTAGCTGCCCGGGCGGTAGAGCGAGTGCACCGCCTGGCCCTCGTTGAGCTCGAGCACCCTGGTCCCGTCCTCGCGTTCGACCACGCGGGCGTACTGGTGCGCCGTCTCCGCCTCGTAGAGAACCTCGCCCTCGCCGGCGCCTTTGATCGTGCCCACCGGCAGCGCCAGCACCAGCGCCAGCGCCGCCGGGACCACGATCGCGCGCCAGCCGATCCCGAGGCTCGCGACCAGCGCCAGGGCCAGGGCGAAGGCGATGAAGGTGCGCTGGGTGCCGAGCAGCGGGATCAGCAGCAGTGCCGAGATCATCGTTCCCGCCAGCGAGCCGGCGGTCGAGATCGCGTAGAGCCGGCCAACCACCTCGCCGGCGGTGTCGCGCTCGCCGACCGCGAGCCGAACCGCCCAGGGCGAGGCGGCGCCGAGCATCGTCACCGGCACCGCGACCAGGACCAGGACCCCGAACAGCGAGCCGGCGAAGGTCCCGATCGAGACCGTGTCGAAGGCCTCGACCGAGAAGTCGAGGAAGGGCCGCGCCGCGAACGGGATCACCGCGATCAGCAGCGAGGCGCCGAGCACCAGCAGGCAGAGGCTGCGCAGGTGCGGGTGGCGGTCGGCGTAGCGGCCGCCGAACCAGTACCCGATCGAGAGGGCGACAAGGACGACCCCGATCGTGTTCGCCCAGACGATCGTCGAGGCGCCGAAATAGGGCGCCAGCAAGCGCGCCGCGGCGATCTCGGCGCCGAGGCTGCAGGCGCCGACGACAAAGACCAGGGCGGCCAGCAGCAGCCGCTCAGACGCCCCGGTCTTCAGGGTCCCTCCCGCTCCCGGTCAGCTGCTTCTCGAGCCGGCCGCCGTGGCCGGCGGCGACCGCGCGCTGGGCGCGAGCGGGGTCGAGCTCGATGCCTCGGTCCTGGGCGAGGTCGAGCAGGCGCTGCTTCTCGATCCCCTCTCGCGCTGCTTCGAAGAAGACCCAGGCGAGCAACCCGAGCCCGAGGAACGTCCCCTCGATCATCATCACCACGCCGGCCGTGCTCTGGTCCTGGATCGGGCTCAGGCCCCACTCCAGCTCACCCGTCGTGTAGCGGTCGTAGAGCACCGTCCCCGACCACATCAGGACGTTGCCGAGGATCGCGCCGGTGAAGCGGACCGCGATCACGTAGATCACCTTCCAGGCGGCGGTGAACCACTCCGGCTTTGGCAACGGTCCGAACACCGGCATCCACATCAGGGCGCCGAAGACGATGAACGTCGTGTGCTCGACCGCGTGCAGGAAGGCGCCCCCGTAGGCGGCGTCGTACATCACCGGGATGTGCCAGAAGAACATGTTCGCCGCCCAGAGCGGGAAGGCGATCAGCGGATGGGCGAGGACTTTGAGCCGGTCGAAGAAGCGAATCGCGAGGATCGGCTGCAGCAGCGGCCGGGTCAGGCCCAGCACCAGCAGCAAGCTGGCGATGTCGCCGATCAGCAGGTGCTCGACCATGTGGGCGATCACCAGTTCCTCGGCGATGTAGTCGATCGGCGAGGCGATCGCGACGAAGATCGTCAGCAGGCCCGCGGCGAAGCAGACCTGGCGCCAGAGTGGCACCGGCCTCCCCTTGGCGGCCAGCGTCGCCGAGCGCTTCACGTACAGCGCGGCCGCGACCAGCAGCGGGATCAGCTCGATCAGACCGAGCAGGGCGCCCACGAGGGCGAGGGGCGGAGTCATCTCGATTCAGCGTAGCGACGCGCATCCGCGCCGCCGCTGCCGCCGCCACTGGTAGCTTGGCGGCGGCCATGAGCAGCCAGATCGACGACCTGTTCCCGCCCATCGGCAGCTACGGCTTCCTGTCGGACTGCCACACCGCGGCACTGGTCTCCTTCTCCGGCTCGGTCGAGTGGCTGTGCCTGCCCCGCTTCGACTCGCCGAGCGCCTTCGCCGCCCTGCTCGACCGCGGTGCCGGCCGCTTCAGCCTGCGGCCGCGGGGCGTGATCGTCCCGATCAGCCGCCGTTACGAGCCCGGCACCCTGGTGATCGAGACGACCTGGGTGACCGACACCGGCTGGGTCGTGGTCAAGGACGCGCTGACGATCGCCGACTGGGCCAGCTCGGGCAAGGACACCGACGGCGACGGGCGCCCCGACACCGGCCACGAGTCCGACCGCTCGCTGCTGCGGACCATGACCTGCATCGACGGCGAGGTCGAGATGGAGATGGAGTGCCTGCCGCGCTTCGCCTACGGGCTCGACGACGCGACCTGGACCGGCGGCGAGCTCGGCGAAGCGGTCGCCCACGCCGAGGACGGCACCACCCTGCAGCTAACCAGCGACATGGAGCTCGAGATCGAGGGCGGCAAGGTCAGCGGCACCCTGAAGCTGCGCGAGGACGAGAGCGGCTTCTGTGCGCTGAGCTGGAACGTCGGCGAGCTGGGCGGGCCGCGCAGCTCGCCGGAGGCGCTGGAGCGGCTCGACTCGACCGAAGAGTTCTGGCGCGCCTGGCTGCGCGACGGCAAGTTCCCCGACCACCCGTGGCGGATCCACCTGCAGCGCTCGGCGCTCGTCCTCAAGGGCCTCACCTACACCCCGACCGGGGCGATCCTGGCGGCCCCGACCACCTCGCTGCCGGAGACGCCCGGCGGGGAGCGCAACTGGGACTACCGCTTCAGCTGGATCCGCGACTCGACTTTCAGCCTCTGGGCCCTGCACACGCTCGGCTTCGACCAGGAGGCGCGCGACTTCATGCGCTTCATCGTCCAGGTCTGCCGCGACCACCCGGACCTGCAGATCATGTACGGGATCGGCGGCGAGAAGGAGCTGACCGAGAAGACCCTCGACCATCTCAGCGGCTACGGCGGGGCGAAGCCGGTGCGGATCGGCAACGGCGCCTTCGACCAGCGCCAGAACGACGTCTGGGGCGCCCTGCTGGACTCAATCTACCTGCACGAAAAAGCGCTCAAAGGGCGCGGCACCCCCGCCGACCGCGAACTCGTCCGCTACCAGGTGGAAGCGGCGATCGCGGCCTGGCCGCATCCCGACCAGGGGATCTGGGAGTCGCGCGGCGAACCCCAGCACTACGTCTCCTCGAAGCTGATGATCTGGGTCGCGGTCGACCGCGGCGCGCGGATGGCCGCCGGGCTGGGGTTCGCCGACATCGCGGACGAGTGGCGGGCCAAGGCCGACGAGTTCCAGGCGGAGATCCTCGAGCGCGGCGTCCGCGACGGTGTCTTCCGCCAGCACTACGACACCGACGCCCTCGACGCCTCGCTGCTGCTGATCCCGCTGCTGCGCTTCCTGCCCCCCGACGATCCGCGCATCTGCGCGACCGTCGAGGCGATCGCCGACGAGCTGACCGAGCACGGCCTCGTCCTCCGATACAAGGTCGACGAAACCGACGACGGGCTGCACGGCAAGGAGGGCACCTTCCTGATCTGCTCGTTCTGGCTGGTCTCGGCACTCTCGGAGATCGGCGAGTGCCAGCGGGCACGCTCGCTCTGCGAGCGGCTGCTGGAGTCGGCTGGCTGGCTCGACCTCTTCGCCGAGGAGCTCGACGCCGACTCCGGCCGCCACCTCGGCAACTTCCCGCAGGCGTTCACCCACCTGGCGCTGATCAACGCCGTCTCCCACGTGATCGCCGACGAGCAGCGCGAAGGCGATGGGTTCACGGCCGTCTTCAGCGAGATGGGCGGGGTTCGCGAAACGCCCTGATCCCGCTGACCGACGCGACAGTTTCCTGTGCAGACAGGACGTTTACAGACAAAACGTTTCTTTTGCTCTATATTGCCGGTGGGATGACGGAGCTAGATCGCGCCGAAGAGAACCGGCTTCTGGTGGCACTGAGCCACCCGCTGCGACGCCGCATCCTGCGCCGGATGCGCGGCGAGGAGATGATCAGCCCGCGCCGCCTCGCCAGGGAGTTCGAGCTGCCGGTCAGCAACCTCGCCTACCACGTGCGGGTGCTGGCGGACTGCGGAGCGGTCACTCTGGTCCGGGTGAAGCCGGTGCGGGGCGCGATCAAGCACTACTACCGGAGCTCGCTGAAGCCGGCCTGGGCGCAGCAGATCATCGACCTGGAGACCTCGCCGGAGCGGGAGTCGGGGGAGACTCCCGACGAGCCCGCCACTTAGCGGCCCAGCGAGGGCGATGAGCGACACCGACGACAGCTGGACGACCCGGGCCGCGGACCTCGCGACCGAGTCGACGGTTCTGCGCCAGGTTCTCGACGTCCACCCCGTGTTGATGACCCTGCCCGAGCTGGTCCGCGAGGTCGCCGGCGCGGACCCGGCCTTCGCCGAGCGCGACGCGGTCGAGCGCGCCGTTCGCGACCTCGGCGGCGTCGGCCTGCTGCACAGCCACGGCGAGTTCGTCGTCCCGACCCGGGCGGCGCTGCACTTCAGCGAGCTGCTGGACCGCTGAGCGCCAGCCAGCGGAACCGGGGCCGCAGCCGATCCTCGAGCTCGGCCGCGGCGCTGGCCGCTCCCGGGTCCCGCTCGGCGTCCTCACTGACCAGCAGCACGTCGGTGGCGTCGAAGCTCTGCAGCTGGTCTTCGACGGCCTGGACGAGATCCTCGTCACCGACGCGAGCTTCGGCCGCGACCCCGGACTTGGCCAGCGAGGCGACCGTCATCACCAGGCTGCGCTGGGCCTCGCGACGGGCTCCCTCGAGATCGGACGCCCAGCGATCGAGGAAACCGATCCGAGCCGGCGCCAGCACCAGCACGGTGGCGGCGACACCGGTCGCGGGCAGGGCCAGGGCCGCGACCTCGGCCAGCGCCGCCGCCTCCTCGACAGGACAGGCGGCAACGAGTAGGAGCCGGGTGGGGCCGATTGGGTCGCCGCTCCGACCGAGCGCGCCGCGGGGGCGCTGGCGAACGGCGACGTAGACGAGGACGACCGCCACCAGGGCCCCGATCGCGACCCCGACCCCAGGGCCGCCGAGCAGGAAGGCGGCGGCAATCGGGACGGCGATCGCGAGCACGACGAGGGGCAGCTTCGATGGGGCCACCCCAACAGCGTGCCAGGCGCGAGCGCCGTCCCGGCCTTCCCAGGCTTAAGCGCCCTTGCTGATCGCTGCCGGCGTTACGCCGTGACTGGACACGATCCTCACGCTTCCCACCTCCCCTTGAGTTCCCTGTTCTCCCTGTGGCCGCCCCTTTCGCGGCTCCAGGAATTAATACTCGAAATAATTCCAGCAATCAAGGAGTTGGCAGCAAGAAGCCGCAATTAAAAGGAAAAAGCGCGACTGCTATGGAATTCCTGAGCTGAAACGTTTAGAGTGCAAAGCGTCGGCCGCCACCCGCGAAAACGACCGAAGGAATGCGCCTTGCCGAAGACGAAGAAAAAAGACAGCGTCGAACAACTCGTCGCTAAAGCGTTCGCCCACCCGCTGCGCGTACAGATCCTGATCATTCTCAACGAGCGGGTCGCCAGCCCCAACCTGCTCTCCCAGGAGCTGGACCAGAGCCTCAACCTGGTCGCCTACCACGTGCGGGTGCTGGAGAAATACGACTGCATCGAGCTGGTCGACACCAAGCAGCGCCGCGGCGCCACCGAGCACTTCTACCGTGCGACGAGGCGTCAGTTCCTGACCGACAGCGAGTGGGCTCGGATGCCCGAGAGCCTGCGACCCGGCCTCTCCGGGGCGATGCTGAAATCGTTCTTCGACGACATCGACGAGGCGGTTGTCAGCGGCACCTTCGACGAGCTCGAGGATCGCCATCTCAGCCGCACTCCGATGGTTGTCGACGAGAAGGGATGGAGCGACGTAGCCAGCCTGCTGGCGGAGACGCTCGACCGGGTCCTCGAGATCCAGGCCGAATCGAGCGAGCGACTCGCCGCGAGCAAAGAGCAGGGCATGCTCTCGAAAGTCCAGATCCTCCACTTCAAGTCCCCCGAGCCCAAAGAGGACTCGCAGGGTTCGGAGTGACGGGGCCGGCGCCGCTCAGCTGCTGAGCGGCGCCGCTGCCTCCGGCGTCGCGACCACGAAGGAGAAGCTCACCTCGAGGAAGAGGTGGACGTCGTCGGCGTCGTGATGGCAGTAGCCGATCGAGAGGTCCAGGCCCGACACGAAGAGGAAGTCGCCACCGCGCAGGCTGATCACGACTGCGCCTATGAGCCCGG
>JBFXEM010000057.1:0-8452 GCA_050180135.1 Solirubrobacterales bacterium
GACCGCGGCGGCGGAGCGGGATTCGAAGGCGCCACGCAGGTGGGCCAGCTCCGGCGGCAGCTCGGCGACGGCCGCGCGAGCGACCGCGGCGGCGGCCGTGGGTGAGCCGGCGATCATCAGGTTGCGGGCGAGGACGCTGGCGGCGAGCGTGCGGCTGGGCTCGTCCTCGAGGTCCGCGTGGGCCTCGCGCAGGTGCTCGATCGCGTCGGGGCCCGAGGTCAGCGCCTCGGCCGAGCCGAGCTCGAAGAGGACGCGGGCCCGCGCCGCCGGCGGCGGCGGCTCCTCCAGCGCCCGGCGCAGATAGGCGACGGCGCTTTCGGCGGCGCCCTTGGCGACGGCCGACCCACCCGCCGCGCGCAGGGTCTCGACCACCCACTCCTGACCACGGCGGGGGACGTGGAGGAGGTGGGTCGCGACCTGCTCGGGCGCGGCGCCGGCGGCGGCCAGCGCGCGGGCCGCGCGCTCGTGGCTGAGCTCGCGCTCGCCGGCCGAGAGGTCCTGGTAGATCGCCTCGCGGACCAGCGGGTGGACGAAGGTGACCGGTGGATCCGGCCGCAGGATCTCCGAGCGGGCGAGCGCGCCGCAGGCCTCGGCGACCGCGTCCTCGGCGAGCTCGGCCTGGGCCGCCAGGGCCGGCAGCTCGGCGCCGTCGCCGAGCACGGCGGCGGCGCGGGCGACGAGGACGGCGTCGTCGTCGAGACGCGAGAGGCGGACGAGGACGGTGCGGGAGACGGCTCGCGGTCCGACGTCGGCGACGACCCCGGCCTGGTCGGCGCGCGGCTCGACGCCCTCGGACTCCAGCGCCCGCAACAGCTGTCGCAGCAGCAGCGGGTTGCCGCCGACGGCGCGATGGCAGGCGGCGGCGAAGGCCGCCTCGGCGTCGGCGCCGAGCCGCTCGCGGACCAGCTCCGCGACGGCCTGCTCGCTCAGCGGACCGGGCCGGATCGGGCGGGCGGCGTCGTCGTGGGCGATGTCGCCGAGCAGGGTGGGGTCGGCGCCGGGCTCGTTGTCGCGCAGGGTCGCGGCGAGCCCGACCGGGAGCCCGTCGAGGCGGCGGACGAGGAAGGCGAGGAAGCGCAGCGAGGGACGGTCGCACCAGTGCAGGTCGTCCACCGCGAGCAGCAGCGGCCGCTCGGCGCTGAGGTTGACGGTCAACCAGTAGAGCCCGTGGAGGATCGCGAAGGAGGAATCGCCCGGCGCCTCCGGCTGCCCGCCGGGAGCATCGAAGACCGCGCTGGCGCTTGCGGCGGCGCCGGCCAGCAGGCGCTCGCGGGCGGTGGGATCGGCCAGCAGCGGCTCGAAGAGCTGGCGGACGACACCGTAGGGAAACTCGCGCTCGAGCTCGCTGCTGCGGGCGGCGAGCAGGTCGATGCCGGCGCTCGCCGCGAGCCGCCGGGTCTCGGCCAGCAGCCGCGTCTTGCCGATCCCGGCCGGGCCCTCGAAGAGCAGCACGCGGCCCTCCCCCGCGGCGACCTCGTCAAGCAGCCCCTCGACCGTCCCCAGCTCCGCTTCTCGCTCGAGCAGCTCGTCGGCCATCGCCGGAAGATTAGGCCAGTAACCCTTGCCGGCCCTGCGATCATTCGGCGCCCCGACAGGCACGATCAGGAAGGCGCGGCGATGGCGACGATTACCGAGCACGAGAACGGGCAGATCGAGAAAGCGAACGCGAGCGGGAAGACGCCGGTGGTCTTCATCCACGGCCTCTGGTTGCTGCCGAGCAGCTGGGACAACTGGGCGGGCGTGTTTGAGGCGGCCGGCTACGCGGCGGTCCAGCCGGTTTGGCCCGACGACCCGGCGACGGTCGCGGAGGCGCGCGCCAACCCCGACGTGTTCGCCAAGAAGACGCTCGGGCAGATCGCCGACCACACCGCCGAGGTGATCGGCAAGCTCGAGCGCAAGCCGGCGGTGATGGGTCACTCGACCGGTGGCCTGCTCTCCCAGCTGATCGCCGACCGCGGCCTCTCCGCCGCCACCGTGGCGATCGACCCCGGCCCCTTCCGCGGCGTCCTGCCGCTGCCGCTCTCGGCTCTGAAGTCGGCGAAACCGGTGCTCGCCAACCCCCTCAACAAGGGCCGCGCGGTGACGCTCACGCTCGATCAGTTCAAGTACGGCTGGGCCAACGCGCTCACCGACGAGGAGGCAAAGGAGCTCTACGAGACCTACCACGTGGCAGCGCCGGGAGTGGCGCTGATGCAGATGGCGAACGCCAACCTGAACCCGTTCACCGAGGCCAAGCTGGACCCGAAGAACCCCGACCGCGGGCCGCTGCTGATCATCGACGGCGAGAAGGACCACACGGTGCCGTGGGCGATCGCCAACGCCTCCTACAAGAAGCAGAGCGCCAACCCGAGCGTGACCGAGATCGTGAAAATCCCGAACCGCGGCCACTCGCTGACGATCGACAGCGGCTGGCGCGAGGTCTGCGACACGGCGCTCGAGTTCGTCAAGCGGTTCGCCTAGAGGGACGGGCCGGGCCGGTGTCGGCGGCAACTGAGATTCGCCGCGCCGGCGTCGCCGATGCCGGCGATATCGCCCGGCTGCTGCACGACTTCAACACCGAGTTCGGGGAACCGACGCCGGGGGTTGGCGCCCTGACCGAGCACGTGTCGAAGTTGCTGGATCGCGGCGAAGCGACGTTTCTGCTCGGCGGCGAAGGGCCGGCCGGGGTCGCGGTGATGCGGCTGCGCACGGCGATCTGGACCGGGCGCCCGGAAGCGCACCTGCAGGAGCTCTACGTCGTTCCTGCCCAGCGCGGGCGGGGGATTGGAGGAGCGCTGCTGGGGGCGGCGATGGCGGCGGCGCGGGAAGCCGGGGCCACCGGTATCGACCTCAACACCGGTGAGACCGACACGGTCGCGCGGGCGCTCTACGAGAGCCGCGGCTTCACCAACCGCGAAGGCTCGCCCGACGGCCCCTCGATGCTCTTCTACGAGCGGGAGCTGGACTGACCAACTCCCCCACGGGGGGAGAGCTTTCGGCGGCTGGAGGCTTTTGGTGGCTGTGGCTACCAAAAGCCTCCAGCCGTGGGCAAGGGCAGCGTGGGAACTGGCCCGGAGGCAGCACTTCGTGGTCACCAGAGCGCAGCTCTTGGAGCTGGGCTTGTCGCAGGGGGCGATCCGGCACCGTCTCGACAGCGGTCGCCTGCACCGGATCGCGAGCGGCGTCTACGCCGTCGGCAGGCCCCAGCTGACGCGCGAGGGCGAATGGATGGGCGCGGTGATCGCCTGCGGGGAGGGGGCGATGCTGAGCCACCGAAGCGCGGCTTCCCTCTGGGACATGCTGCCCGACCGGGACGGTCCGATCGACGTCCTGATCCCGGCCCATCGGCGGGTGGGACGGCCGCACATACGTGTGCACCGGCGAGCCGCCGGGAACGGCCGCCCCTCTCTGCCGAGCCGAACCTGGCGCCGCATTCCCGTGACCGACCCGGTGGAGACCCTGGCCGACCTGGCGTCCTCCGCCGAAGACGACGACGAGATCGAGGACGCGGTCGGGGCGGCGGACCGGTTGCGGCTGGTCAGGGCTGACCGCCTGCGGGCGGCGCTTGACAGGTTGCCGCCGCGACCCGGGACGGGTCGACTCAAGCGGCTGCTCGACCGGCCGACTTTCAGCACCACCCACACGCGGCTGGAGCGGCGTTTCCTGCCGATCGCCGCTGCCGCCCACCTTCCCAGGCCCGCAACCCAGGTGCGGCTGAACGGGTATCGGGTCGACTTCTACTGGCCCCACCTCCGCCTCGTGGTCGAGACCGACGGGCTCACCTATCACCGGACCCCGTTCTCCCAGGCGGAGGACCTGCGCAGGGACCAGGCGCACCAGATGGCTGGCTTGAGGACGCTGCGCTTCAACCGCGCCCAGGTCTACTTCGACCCGGACTACGTTCGCGAGGTGCTCGAAGCGACCGCACGCGTCGCCGAATCGGAAGGACGCTTGCCAACGGACACGCGGCGCTAAAGGCCGGAGCCCAGCGGTCGATGGGCTTTCATGCCCATGCGCCCCGTGCAAGCCTCGAACTCGGCCGCTTCCTTTGCCGAAGCGCCGGACGAGGTCGGCCGCATGGGGCGGATCTCAGGCGTGCTCTGGATGGCCTCGGCGCTGGTGGCGCTGGTGGCGACCTTCCTGCCCGGCGCCGAGCACGTCGGCCTGCCCTGGGTGATCGCCGTCGCGGTCGCGGTCTTCTTATATGGACTGGGGAGCGTGACCGGGGCGATTCCCTGGGACAAGGCCTCGCTGAACACCCTCGCGGTCGGAATGGCGGTGACGGTCCCAGTGGTCGGCGTGACCATGTACATGACCGGCGGCTCGCTCAGCTACATCGAGCCCCTGCTGGTCTGCTCGCTGCTCTACGCCGCCTTCTTCTTCCCGGCCCGGCTCGCCTGGCCGCTGGCGATCGAGCTGGTCCTGGTCGCCGGGACCCCGCTGCTCTACGACGACAACGCGATCGAGAACGCCTTCCTGCCGCGCTACCTGGCGCTGGCGGTCGGCTTCCTCGCGGCGACCGGGGTGATGGTCGGGCTCAAACGCCGCCTGGTCGAGGCCGAGGTGCGCCAGCGCGACATCGCCAACCGCGACCCGCTGACCGGGGTCGGCAACCGGCGCGAGTTCGATGCCACCCTGCACGCGGAGCTGGCGGCGCGGACCCGGCCCCGTGGCGGCCGGCGCGAGGCCGACCAGAGCCCGCTGGCGCTGCTGATCCTCGACCTCGACGACTTCAAGGGGATCAATGACCGCTACGGCCACCAGGTCGGCGACGGGGTGCTGCGCGACGCCGCCGCCCGCGCCCAGTCGATGCTGCGCTCGACCGACACGCTGACGCGGATCGGCGGCGACGAGTTCGCGGTGATCGCGCCGGGTGCGCAGGGGGAGAACGCGGTCCGGATCGCCGAATCGATCCGCACCGCCGTCGGCGCCCACGACCCAACCGCGCCGGGACCTGCCCCGAGCGCCTCGATCGGGTGGGCCGTCTTCCCCGAGGACGGCGCCGACTTCGAGACGCTGATGCACCGCGCCGACCAGCGCATGCTGGAGCTGAAGGCGGCGCGGCGCGAGGACGCGACCGACCTGCTCGACCGCTCGCTCTAGCGCTCGATCGCGACCGACTCGAGCACGCCGAGCAGCTGCGTCACCCGGCAGACGAGCAGGCGCTCCTCGTCGATCTCGACCCAGGCGCCGGCGGCGGCCGGGAAGACGACGTGGTCGCCGGGGGAGACCGGCATCTCGACCCCCGCGTTTGCCCACCAGTCGAGGCCCGGGCCGACCGCGAGCACGATTCCCTGCTCGGGCGGCGGCTCGTGGGTGCCGGGCGGGACGACGAGGCCGGAGCGGCGCACCCGATCCTGGTCGAGCTCCTTGATCACGATCTGGTCGAACAGCGGCCGCAGCTGGTGGCGGACGGACTCGGTGGGGTCGGGGATCTGTGCGGTGCCCATGGCCTAAGTTTGCCGGATGCCGACGCTGGCCTCCGGCCGCCCCCGCCGCCAGCTCGGCGCCGCCGCCCTCACGCTCGGTGCGCTGGGCATCGTCTTCGGCGACATCGGCACCAGCCCGCTGTATGCGCTGCAGACCGTATTTGCGGCCGACCACCAGGCGGTGAAGCCGACCGAAGGCGACGTCTTCGGGGTGATCTCGCTCGTCTTCTGGTCGATCACGCTGATCGTCTCGGTCGAGTTCGTGCTCTTCATCATGCGCGCCGACAACGACGGCGAGGGCGGGATCATGGCACTGATCGCGCTGGTCGAGGGCGCGCCGCTGCGCGGGGCGAAGTTCAAGGCGACGCTGATCGGGCTCGGCATGTTCGGGGTGGCGCTGTTCTACGGCGACGGCATCATCACCCCGGCGATCTCGGTGATGTCGGCGGTCGAGGGGGTCGAGATCGCCGTCCCCAGCCTCGAGTCGCTGGTGGTGCCGATCACGATCGCGATCCTCGTCGCCCTGTTCGCGATCCAGCGCTTCGGCACCCACGTGATCGGCCGTGTCTTCGGGCCGGTGATGATCGTCTGGTTCGCGGTGATCGCCGCCGCCGGGCTGGGCCGGGTGCTGGCCGACCCGGCGATCGTGAAGGCGCTGCTGCCGAGCTACGGGGTCGAGTTCTTCCTCGACCACCCGGGCATCGCCTTCATCTCGCTGGGCGCGATCGTGTTGACGATCACCGGTGCCGAGGCGCTCTACGCCGACATGGGCCACTTCGGCCGCAAGCCGATCAGCCGCGCCTGGTTCCTCGTCGTCTTCCCGGCGCTGACGCTCAACTACATGGGTCAGGGGTCGCTGATCCTCGGCGACCCGGCGGCGATCGACAATCCGTTCTTCCTCCTGATCCCCCACTGGGGGCGGATCCCGATGGTCCTGCTGGCGACGGTGGCGACCGTGATCGCCTCGCAGGCGGTGATCTCCGGTGCCTTCTCGGTCACCCGCCAGGCGATCCAGCTCGGCTTCCTGCCGCGGCTGCGGATCCGCCACACCTCGGCCCGGGAGATCGGCCAGATCTACGTCCCGGCGGTCAACTGGTTCCTGTTCGCGGCGGTGATCGCGCTGGTCGTCGGCTTCGGCTCCTCGACCGCGCTCGGCTCCGCCTACGGGATCGCGGTGACCGGGACGATCACGATCGACACCCTGCTGTTCCTGGTCGTCGCCAGCGTGCTCTGGCGCAAACCGGGCTGGCTGATCGGGCTCGGCGCCGCCGTCTTCTTCACCGTCGACCTCGCCTTCCTCGGCGCCAACCTGACCAAGGTTGCGCACGGCGGCTGGTTCCCGCTGACGGTCGGGATCGTCGTCTTCGCCATCCTCAGCACCTGGCGGCGCGGCAGCGCCAAAGTGCACGAGGCGCGCCTGGCCGAGGAGGGGGACCTGCGTTCCTTCGTCGCCGAGCTGCACGCGATGGACCCGCCGGCGGTGCGGGTGCCGGGCACGGCCGTCTACCTCAACGTGCGCCGCGAGACGACGCCGCTGGCGCTGCGGGCCGGGGTCGAGCACACCCGCGCCCTGCACGAGTCGGTGGTGATCATCTCGATCGAGACGACCAAAGCCCCGTTCGTACCCGAGCCCGAGCGCCTGGTCGTCGACCCGCTCGGCTTCGAGGACGACGGGATCAGCCACCTGACCGCGCGGCTCGGCTTCCAGGACACGCCCGACGTCCCCCGCCTGCTGGAGCTGGCGGCCGAAACCGGGCTGGAGGCGGACGTCGACGTCGAGAGCGCCGTCTACTTCCTCTCCCAGGTCTCGGTGACGCCGACCGCGACGCCGGGGATGTGGCGCTGGCGCAAGCGCCTGTTCGTGGCGATGGCGCGCAACGCCGCCAGCCCGGTCGACTTCTTCCACCTGCCGCGCGAGCGCACGGTCACGCTCGGCTCCCAGATCGAGCTCTAGGTTTAGAAGCAAAGTAAACTGAGCATTAGGGGAGGCGGGGGACTTCCCACTACAAGGAGGCAGCAATGCATGTGTCCAGCCGATCGCGACTGCCGCGGGCCCTTGCCCTGTCGGTCGCCCTCTTCCTCTTCTTCGTCCTCGCGGCGGGCGCCGCCCGGGCCGCGAACTACGTCTCGCTCGGGGACTCCTACGCGGCCGGGCCGTTGATCCCGAACCAGTCGCTGAACCCGCTCGGTTGCCTGCGCTCGAGCAACAACTACTCGCACCTGGCCGCGCCCGGCATCGGGCTGACGCTGAAGGACCCGAGCTGCAGCGGCGCCAAAACGAACCACATGACCGAACCTCAGAACGTCGAACCGGGGCCCAACCCGCCGCAGTTCAACGCGCTCGACGCCAGCACGACGGTGGTCTCGATCACGATCGGCGGCAACGACATCGGCTTCTCCGAAGTCGCCCAGGGCTGCATCACGATCAACCCGTTCTCGACCCCCTGCAAGGACAAATACAAAGCCGGCGGCAAAGACCAGCTGGCGGAACGGATCGCCGCCACGGGGCCGAAGGTGGACGCCGTGCTCGACGGCATTCGCGCCCGCTCGCCGCTGGCGAAGATCTACGTCGTCAACTACCCGGCAATCTTCCCGGAGACGGGGTCGGGCTGCTGGCCACAGATGCCGATCGGGTTCGGCGACGTGCCCTACCTGCGGCAGACGGAGAAGAACCTGAACGCGATGCTGGCCTCGCAGGCGGCGGCTAACGGGGCGACGCTGGTCGACTGGTACCAGGCCAGCATCGGCCACGACGCCTGCAAGTCGACCTCCAATCGCTGGGTCGAACCGCTGGTGCCCGGCACCCTGGCGGCGCCGATCCATCCCAACAAAGCGGGGATGCAGGGAGGCGCCAACGCGCTTCTAGGGGCGGTGAAATAGCCCTGGCTTCCGTGCGCCGGCGGCCGCGGTCGCCGGCGCACGTCTCTTCTCTGTCGGTGGCGAGAGCGCCGATATAGGCTGGCGCCGTGCCAGACAGAGGCCAGTCCAGCGCCGTCCGGATTGCCTGGGTCTGCGCCTCGGCCCTGGTCGTCTTCGCCCTCTGG